>CAZSZT010000481.1:0-1516 GCA_964611175.1 uncultured Bacteriovoracaceae bacterium | reverse complement strand
AATGAAAGGGAAAGAGTCGTTTGGTAGCGGAAATCCCACCCCCCTTCACGGAAAGTCATGGCAATTGGCTTTTTAGACATGTTTAATCCCCAATTGCGATTTTTGTATGCATAATTTTTCGAAAGAAAACCCCAGACATGATCCGAGCAGTATAATGGCTCCGGTGATATTGAGCGAGCTTAACGATAAGTCAAAGAAAGGAAGCGAGTGGGCAGCGACGAATAGTGGACTTAGTGAGCGAATGATGTTTGACTCGGCGAGCCCTACTGTTTTTAAACCTTTGAAATAAAATGCAAGTCCCAGCCATCCCCCAATATCCCGTTAAAGCGCTTCACGATGCTTACTGGGGAGATAAACCCGAAGAAATTTAAATTTAAAGAAAAAATGTCCGATGGTACCGATCAATCCCTGACAATTCCCGCAGATTAAAGCTTGTAACTACAGCCATTATTATTGTTGAAACAGGAGTCGCAATGAACGAACAGACGTTAAAAACGCAAGGGCTTCCGAGAGCGGTGCCAACCAGCAATTTTAAGTAGCATTTTATAACTGATCTAGATTTGATCTTTATAATAAAAATGATTTGATTTCAAATATTTATGACTATTTAATTCAGCAATCTCAACTAGCAATTTTTATGATATAATTTTTTAATGTATCCCACTGTTCCCAAATTAACCGAAGAACTCGAACGGCTAAGCCGCAGGGTTGCGACCGAGGGAACCCTAGCTTGCGAATCCTTTCGCCCGGAAGTAATTGCAGCAATCAAAGACTATCTGCTTCTTGTAAATAGTTTTTACACCAATGGAATGGAAGGAAACCCCTCTAAACTACAAGACATCGAAAATGCCCTAAGAAACAATTTTTCGTCACGCAAGATTTTAAGAAACGCTCAGATCGAACACCTTGCGCATATCGAGGTTGAAAAAAAAATGATACGTCGGCTCAAAAATGAAAAGAACATCGGGGTCTGTTCGCTTGATTTTCTTTCTTGGTTACACAAAGAATTTTACTCTCATCTTCCGTCCGATATGCGGTACGCTTTGACAGTTTCAGAAAAGAAAGTTCCAGTTGTACCGGGAGAAATAAGAAAACAGCGAATAAAGGTGGGCAAACATGAAGACGCGCCGGCCACGAAAACAGAAATCATCAATTACTTAAGCGAATTTGAAAACCTCTTAGAACCCATAAAAGTGGAAGAGCCGAGAAGAATCACCGCCTGGGCAAGCTCTCATCACAGACTGCTTTGGATCCATCCCTTTTCAGACGGCAACGGCCGCGTTGTCCGCTTGTTTTCGCAAGCCTATAAATTTAAGTTGGGCTTGGACACCGAAGGATTTTGGAGCATCAATCGAGCTTTTGCAAGAAATCGAGAAGATTACGATAGACACCTCTCCCTCGCAGATCATCCTCGCGAAGGCGATCTGGACGGGCGTGGCAATCTATCGGAGCGCCGCTTGGGAATATTTTGTAAGTATTTTTTGGATTCGGCCTTAGATCAAATCGATTATATGAG
>CAZSZT010000480.1:0-1521 GCA_964611175.1 uncultured Bacteriovoracaceae bacterium | reverse complement strand
ACCGGCTTTCGTGAATGTTGGTTTCAGACTGGACAGAGCCTCTATTGTCGTTCGCCGGGGATGCTCGTCTCTATCAATAAAATCGACTTTGTTAAGAGAATAATCTCTCGATTTCAAGCCCTCCATTTGGATCGCTCCCTTCTTCTCAAGGGGAATCACTTCATCATCAAAAAATTTGGCCTCCGCTGCACGAAAATATTTTTCCTGAGATTCAAAAGCGAACTGATCCACCTCAGCCCGCGACGTTTGATATTTTTCAGCAAGAAGATCTGCCGTATGTCCCATGGGAATGGCCGCCGTATCGTTCAAGGCCTCCCATAACAAATCTGAAAACTGGGGTTTTCCTAAAGCAAAACCCTGTCTCGCACTAAACGAAACGAGAGGAAACCGACTCATCGTATCCGTACCACATCCGAGCACCACCTGAGCTTTTTGACAGGCAATTTGCTCCGCCGCTTGCGCCACAACTTCAATACCGGATCCACAAATTCTTTGTACAAGAAGGGCGGGACTCCCCTGCGGAGCTCCTGAATAAAGAGCAATATGGCGAGGAAGAAAAAAGGCATCCTCACTAGCCTGTCCAATATTGGCAACGATGGTTTGATCGATATCCGCACCTCTCAAGCCGGCCGACTGAAGTGCGGCACGCGATGAAAGAATTCCCAACGTCGTGGGGGATACCGTGGATAAAGCTCCCGTATATTTTCCGAAGGGGGTTCGCTTTCCGCCCAAAACCACGACGCCCTCGAAAATCGCGCCGATCCCCTCGTCCTTTGAATAAAATCCCTTGATGGATGTCTTCATTTTTTCTCCTTCATTTTATGATCCTTCAAATTGAGGCTTTGTTTTTTCTAAAAGACTGCGCAGCCCGATCAAAGCGTCACGAGTCGAAAAAATCCCTTCGATCGATTCCAATTCAAGCTTCAAAGCATTTTCCAAAGACAACGACTCTCCCTTATCGATCAACTTCATGGCCTTTTTCAATGCTAGGGGTGCTTTTCGTACAAGAAGCTTTTCGTATTTTTTCAAATGCGCGCTTCCAAACGCGGCACCATTAACCTCTCCGCCATAGTTTTCAAACTCATCTTCCAATCCACGAACTCTCTTAGCCTCAGAACAACAAGAATCACTCGCCAGTCGATACACGTCCTCCTCCGATTCCACGATCCGATCCACAAGACCATAATCGACCGCTATCTTGGCATCGAGAAACTGGCCGGTCGCAACCATAAACTTCGCCAATCCCTTTCCAATCAACCGTGGTGTTCTCTGGGTCCCTCCAAGACCCGGAAATATCCCAATTCCGGTCTCCGGAAAAGCCAGAACGGCCTTGGGTAGCGCCACCCGCCGATGGCAGGCCAAGGCCAACTCAAGCCCGCCTCCAAGGGTTAGCCCATTCAAAAAGGCCACGATTCTTTTTTTCGAATGACTGATTCGATTCAAAACGTCATGGCCGAGAGTCGTAAACTTCAAAATCCTCTTCCATTCTCCTCTTTCCATGCAATCGACAAAGAATTTCAC
>CAZSZT010000479.1:0-1557 GCA_964611175.1 uncultured Bacteriovoracaceae bacterium | reverse complement strand
GATGACCTTATTTATGGAGCTTTGGACAAGCTTGCATCGGCTCCCGGAATTTTGAAAGATCCAAAAGATTCTGTGGCTGCGGCTTTGGAGTGGATGAAATCGGCTCGCGAAGACATTCAACAAAGACTTAGTGAAGATATTTCAAAACGGATTTCAGAACTTGATTGGGAGTCGTTGATGAAATCCGCCAGTGAGCATATCGCCGATCATTATGATCTTGAAATCAAAGTTTCTCTAAAGCGAAAGACAAAAAAACCGAATGCTTCAAAGAAATAAAAGCGCTCACCCGTCTCGGCAAGAAATTTCGAAAACATTGACGTTAATTGAAAATCGAAATGAAAAAATTCGAAAGATTTTAGCGTCGTCTTATTCCGAAGATTCCTTTCGCCGAAGTGTTTGCTTTACGGGCCCAGCGGGGGTCGGGAAATCTTCATTGATAGCCGCCATGGCTCCCCAGTTCGCACATTGTAAAAGTCTGGCCTGGTTAGCCTGTGACCCCTCATCTCCGAAGACAGGTGGAAGTTTGCTTGGCGACAGAATCCGTATGTCGGGCAAAGATATGTCGTTGAACCTTTTCATTCGATCTCTTTCGACGCGAAGTCCTTCCGCCTTTTCCTTGGCGATCCGGGATATGGAAGTGTATCTCGAAAATTATTTCGACAACGTATGGGTCGAAACTGCCGGAAGCGGCCAAACGCAGACCGATGTTGCTCATATTTCTGGGATCACGGTTTTGATTTTGCAACCCGAAACAGGAGACGACGTCCAATGGATGAAAGCGGGGGTTCGAGAGCTTGCTGATCTTTTTATTGTTCACAAATCGGATCTACCGGGCGCGGATCTCCTGTTAAGCAGTTTAGTCGAGAATGGAGCACCCTCTAGTCGAATTCTTTTGGCCTCTTCTCAAAATTCTCGTGGCATTGAAAAAGCGGTTGAAATGATTTCTCATCTTCAAGAAAAGATGAATTGGAAGAAAAGACGTGAAATTTTACAGCTTAGGCATGCCCAGGCCTTGTTTTATGAAACAGAATTAAAGAAACTTGAAATACGGTTTCTAAAGATGGCTTCAAAAAGGATGAGAAATCCTTATGTTTAACGGGGCTCTAGTCTGCTAGAATTCTGAAGGCGTTGAAACTTCCGCTGTTTTGTTATCTAAAACAGGTATATTCCCGTCTTTGTCGATACAAAGATCCCATTGTTTTAATTCAGCTTTTACGCGCGTCTGGTAAACTGCATCCACTTTTTGATCACAACCGCTTACTCCACTTGCCGCGCATTCAACGGCAGCCTCGTCCCGATGGACTCGAAGCCACTGAAGATTCGTGATCATGATTTTCAAACATTTATAACCAACAATGACCCCAAAAAAATAATTTTTGATCCATTTTTCAAAACCGCCGGATGGCTCGGATGGGGGCGTCATCTTCTCGTTATTGGCTTGATCCCGAATTTTTTCAGACTCACTTGGCTTCCGATCCGGAATGAGTCCGCCCTTTACGCTCCAATCATGATATTGATGCCTTGGCTCTTCGTCTTCGGGATCAAGTAACGGCACAA
>CAZSZT010000478.1:0-1565 GCA_964611175.1 uncultured Bacteriovoracaceae bacterium | reverse complement strand
GACCTAGCTTACGACAAACAAATCACGATTATTCCAGATTGCGGATTAGCGCCTGGCCTATGTAATACCTTGGCTTCTTACGGAATAAGCCGATTGGATTCTTGCGAAGACGTTCAAATTCGTTGCGGAGGGTTGCCTCAGAATCCAAAACCGCCCTTAAATTATAAGCTCGTCTTCAGTATCCGAGGGCTGACGAATGAATATTTTGGAAAAGCTTTCGTTCTCCGAAACGGGGCGATTGAACAAATCGATACATTTTCAGATTACGAAGTCCTTGAGTTTCCGGAACCCGTCGGGAAAGTCGAAGCCTTTTCCACCACGGGTGGATCTTCAACGGCACCCTGGACATTTCAAGAGCAACTAAAAACCTAC
Source organism: uncultured Bacteriovoracaceae bacterium (assembly GCA_964611175.1). Classification (GTDB taxonomy): domain Bacteria; phylum Bdellovibrionota; class UBA2394; order UBA2394; family UBA2394; genus CAZSZT01. The sequence continues at coordinate 1,193 of CAZSZT010000478.1, read as the reverse complement.
GAATACAAAACGGTCCGCTACATTGGGCATTATGAAAAGATTAAATGCATTCTCGATCTTGGGCTTCTTGACGAAAAGCCCGTGAAAGTCGGAAACCTGGAAGTCTCTCCACGAGAGGTTTTTCATACGGTCGTTCCATCGCGTATTGCATTTCCAGAGGATAAGGATTTGGTGGTGTTACGAGTGAGCTGCCGAGGTATGAAAGATGGAAAACCAAAGACACTTGTCTACGAACTCATGGATTTTCATGATGAAAAAACGGGATTTTCGGCAATGGAACGATCGACCGCTTACCCTGCGGCCTTAGTTTTAATTTTATCGGCAAGGGGTCTCAATAAGCCCGGCGTTCAAGCTCTTGAGCGTGGTCTGGACAATGAAACCTATATGAAGGAACTCCCTTTACATGGGCTCAATATCCAGCATTACGAACGTTAACGAACCGCGACAAGAATTCCACAGTTCTTTTACCCCCTCCGCTGCGACATTTTCAGTCCCGGTGGGTGACGGAGTCAAATGCTGGCCATCTAAGTTGTTGAAAATATTTGACTTTTGTTGGGCTTGTCGTCGGATGCTGGAAAAGCTATATAGGGGGGAGAGTTAGAAAGGAAAGTCTTTTGAGATTTCCGCCGAGTATCGCCATTTTATTTTTTCTTCAGTTTCCGACGACTGCATTTCCAGCCGCATTTGAAAATATTCGAACGAAGGTTCGAAGTAATAGCATCTGTGGAGAAACTGGATCCGTTAGCGAACGGATAAAGGATTGTCGGCACTCCGTTACTGTAAAAGGTCTAAACAAACAATCTTACAAATGGGATGTCGTTACCCAAACCCGTACCACAATTATTTTTCGAGATCGAGTCACCAAACAAATTTGGACTCCCTACAATCCACAGCGTTTGGGCTTCACAGAGAGTTTAACTCTTTGCAAAAGCCCGGAGGAAGGCATCCCTCAAAAGGGTCAGTTACCCATTGATTTCAATTTACCCACCGAAGAGGCTTTTCGAGAAGCTAAAGCTCATGGCCTTCCTATCATTTTGGAAAAAATGAGTCGTCATATGGGTTTATCTTTTAATCTGAAAGATTTGGACTTCTGGACACTCGATTCCATTAAGACCGACGATAACAAGCTGAAAATTATCGTTTATGGTCCGAGCTGGACGTCCGATAATTTTAAAATTTCCCCCCTTACGCGT
>CAZSZT010000477.1:0-1566 GCA_964611175.1 uncultured Bacteriovoracaceae bacterium | reverse complement strand
AACTCCCCCTCATCCATATCGTCGGACTGAAATCGCAAATAAGTGGAAATATTTTCGAGAACGAAACGCCGTTCCAAAAAATCCTGTACCTGCGTCATTTTATGTGCAATACGCATGACCGTCGCGGCATTCATGGGCAATGGCAAAAGGTCATGCCAGTTTCTTCCATGAACGCCACTCCAACATAAATGATCAGAAACGATCTCGGGTTCGAGGCGATCCATAAGGATCTTCAATTTCAGAAGGTAATTTTTGGAAACGGGGTCCGGACTTCCGATATTTAAGGAAACACCATGTAGAATAATCGGAAATTGAGAGCGGACCTTTTCAAGAACTTCCAAGGGCCTTCCCCCCGTATTCATAAAATTTTCTGAAATAACTTCGAAGAAATCGACTTTTGATTTGCCTGCTAAAATATCGCAATAATGTCGCGTTCGAAGACCGATACCGGAGCTTAACGGTGGAAGGTTACCATTCATACCACGGCATTCGAAAGGACATCCGCACCGTTATTCGGCTTTGAATTTACCTTTTAAGGCTTTGCACTCGGCTTCGGTTTTGGTCACCCAACCTTTGCCCTTGCATTCATTCTTACCGGCACAGCTATGACCTTCTCCTCCGCACTCGCCCTTACCCTTGCAAGCGTTGACACCGTGGCATTCGCCTTTGGCGCTTCCGGCGCTTCCATGTTCATCGGCTCTCAAAGCGGAAGAAGAAAGAGAAAGAAGTCCCGCGACGGCGGTTGAAATAATAAATTTTGTTGATGATTTCATTTAAAAGGTCCTCCTTTAAGGATTATTTTTTCTTGTTTGTAACTTTTGTCGTGTCTTCGATGGAAGCCGCTGGGTTGGCGCGTTTTTGAAGATCTCCCTCCACACCCACATCAATATCGACTTCTTCTCCAACCAATAGTCCTCCGGTTTCGAGGGCTTTATTCCATGAAAGCCCATAATCTTTGCGATTGAGCCTTTTCATTGTAAGACTGAAGGCCGCCTTTTTGTTCCCCCATGGATCTTGAGCTTCTCCTGCAAATTCGGCGTCCCATACAACTGGCTTGGTCACGCCATGAAGGGTGAGACGCCCAGGTATTTTTCCGGACTGGCCTTGAGCCAGGGAAAATGGATCCGAAACAAATTCCAAAGTTGGAAACTTTTGCACATCAAAAAAATCAGGACTACGAAGGTGGTTGTCCCGCTTTTCAACATTCGTATCGATACTTATCGCTTGAATACTCGCTTTTATCGAAACAAGGGCTCCGGTTTTATCGTCGATTTCGAATGTGCCTTTGAAATCTTTAAAGCGCCCCTGCACATGACTTAGAAGATGCCGAATCTTAAAACCGACACTCGAATGATCGAGATCAATCTCGTAAGTCCGCGCATCAAGGCTTCCGGCGAACCCAATTCCCCCGACAAAAGCCAAAACGAAATAGAAAAAACATCGAACCTTCATGACGCCCATTCTGATCCCCGCCACGACGTCAAATCAACGTAAATATTGAAAATCAAACGACATTTCAAAGGGGTCAGGGCACTTAGGTGCCAGGTGAAAATTTCACCTGGCACC
>CAZSZT010000476.1:0-1580 GCA_964611175.1 uncultured Bacteriovoracaceae bacterium | reverse complement strand
CGCTCGAGACTTCGCGCCATAAAATAAAGAACTTGGATATCATTTTGAATGATCTTGGATATCCGGGGGCGTTGGATTTTAATCACGACGGCAGCATCGTTTTCTCGAAGACGGGCACGGTGAACTTGGGCAATGCTTGCGGCGGCTAAGGGCTTCGGGTCGATCCAAGAAAAGATTTCATCGGGATCTCGACCAAATTCTGTTTCGAGAATTTGACGAACTTCCTCAAAGGGGAAGGGCGGAATTTGATCGGTGAGTTTTGACAACTCCTCGATGGTTGATTCCGGAAATAAATCGGGACGGGTGCTTAGGAGTTGGCCAAGTTTGATAAAGGTGGGACCCAATTCTTCAAAAGCAAGGCGAAGTTGCCGGGGTATATTTCCTTTCGGCGGATCGGCGTCTCCAGATTTTGCTTTGCCAAACCCAAGATCGCTTACAATTCCAGAAAATCCATGTTTTACGAAACAACGAAGAATCGTTTGTAAGCGGCTCCAATTCTCGACTCGGCTTTTCAGGCCCATTTCTTACTCCACTAGTCTTTTTGCAGATGCTGGACATAACGAAAAGTAATTTGTCGTTTGAGCCGATCTACGCTTGTAAGGGTCACCCGAACGCGGTCCCCTAGCCAAAATTGAGTTTTGGACCTCACGCCCTTCAAGGAAATCTCAAGGTCGTCGACCTTCCAGTACTCTCGTGGAAGGCTGTGAAGGGGGACCAGCCCTTCCACCAAATGAGGGAGAATTTCGACAAAAAACCCAAAGGACTTAACGGAGATGATAACTCCTTCAAAAGTCTTTCCAACAAAACGAGACATAAAGCGAGCTTTCTTAATGTCCTCCATATCTCGCTCCGCCAAAAAGGCTCGTCTTTCCATTTCGCTACAGTGGGTAGAAATCTTTTCTAGGGTTTCGATATCATAGGGGGGAGTTTTAGATTTTAAAAAATCGGACTTTCGAAGAATTCGGTGAATCATGAGATCGGGGTAGCGACGAATGGGGCTTGTAAAATGACAATAGGATTCGGAGCCCAAACCGAAGTGCCCAATATTGGTGGGGGAATATTGAGCCTGCTTAAGAGAACGCAAAAGAGAGGTGATGAGAATTTTTTCATGAAGATGCCCTCGAACCTGATCGAGATATCTCTGAAGAGAATCCATCAGGCCTCGTTTCTCAGAAATCGTAAACCCCCAACGCTTAACGATCAGCTTAAGGCGCTCCATTTTTAGGGGATCCGGAATATCATGGACGCGATAAACCGACGGGAAACTTCTCTGCTCGATTTTCTCGGAAACGCATTCGTTTGCGAGAATCATAAAATCTTCAATGAGTTTATGGGCTTCGTTCCTTTCAGCAAGGTGGATTCGGCTTACATCGCCAAATTTATCGATATCCAATTCAACTTCGGGAAGATCCAAATCTAAAGCTCCCCGCTCTCGCCGTCTCTTCCGGATAAGAAGAGAAAGTTCGTGGGCGGTATGAAGCATATCCTCGATTTTGGGGGCGACGAGATCCTTTTCCTTGCTTTCAATAATCTTGGCGACAGTCGTATACGTGAGCCTAGCCTGCGACTGAATCACGGAG
>CAZSZT010000475.1:0-1586 GCA_964611175.1 uncultured Bacteriovoracaceae bacterium | reverse complement strand
GAAAGTCAGCCCAAAAACCCCCGCCCCGATGATAATAAAATCATATTTGTTCATACTGAAGAAAAACGATGAATCTTAGGCCGGTCCTAATAGGCGTTCTTATTAATGAAGCCTCGAAACAAAGTCAGAAACAAGGTCGTCATGTCTAAACTTAAACTCCAATTCATTGCGTAAAATAAATCATACCCCACCCGCTTCTGAATGGAGGTATTTCCTCTCCAACCGTGAACTTGCGCCCATCCTGTGATTCCAACAGGAACTCGATGCCTCAAGTCATAATTAGGAACTGATAATTTAAACTCCTCAACAAAGACCGGGCGCTCCGGTCTGGGGCCAACCATTGACATCTCCCCTCGAAAAACATTGAAAATCTGAGGTAATTCGTCCAGCGAAGAGGCGCGTAAAAATCTTCCCAAGCGAGTCCGTCGTGGATCGTCCTTAATAGCCCATACCGCTCCTGAATTCTCTTCGGCATTCATCCTCATCGATCGAAATTTAAACATCTTAAAAATTCTTCCATGAAATCCGACTCGTTCTTGCATATAGAGGATCGGGCCTCGAGATTCCATCTTAATTAGAATGGCAATAATCAGCATGGGCACAGCAAAAATTAAAGTGGCTACAGTAGCAAAAAATAAATCAAAGCCACGCTTCATGATCAGTTGAGATTTTGACAATGCTTGTTCGGGAATTTGATTTCGATCAATAATATGCTCGGCTAACAACTCTGCCACTATTTTACTTCGATGATAAAAGGATGTGGTATTTGTAAAATTTATTTCTTGGTTCAAATCAATTTTTAAAGAGTCGGAAGCTTCAATAAGTTTAGCATCCATATTCTGCGAAAAAAAATCTTTCTGTACGCTCATATTTCAAACTTCACTCTCATAGATAATTGATTTTAGCGTTTTCCACTACCGTATAAAATTATTTGATATGTTTACAGTCCGTAAACACCCGAGAAACCCTGATCTTCGTATTTCACTATCCATAATAAAAATAACCCAGAAACGCATTCTGTCATTCTAAAACATTAACTCACTTGATAGTAAACATTTATACCTTGTAATAACCACGATACCACTTCACGAACTGAGCAACTCCCTCTTCCACGGAAGTTTTTGGTAAATATGTGAAATCCCGGGCTAAATTCTCCACAGAAGCCTCTGTGGCTTCCACATCACCCGTCTGAAATGGCAGGTTACGTTTTTCTGCAACGACCCCCAGGCACTGCTCCAATACACTTATATATTTCATTAACTCGACCGGTTTTCCGTTACCTATATTATAAATGCGAAACGGGGCAGAACTTAAAGCTGGGTCAGAAGTTATACGATCGAAATTTTTTGACGCGGCCGGTACGCTCGAAGAAAGAACCCTAAACACTCCCTCTACAATATCATCGATAAAAGTGAAGTCCCTTACATGATTTCCATTGTTAAAAATATCGATAGGTTTCCCTTCTAATATATTCTTTGTAAAAGAAAAAAGGGCCATATCGGGGCGCCCCCAAGGACCATATACAGTAAAAAAACGGAGGCCCGTTGTCGGGAGCCCAAACATATGACTGTAGCTATGTGCCATCA
>CAZSZT010000474.1:0-1589 GCA_964611175.1 uncultured Bacteriovoracaceae bacterium | reverse complement strand
CTTCTGGAAAGTATTGGAGGGGTGACGTACCTCTCGACGCTGGTTGACCAGGTGCCTAGCGCGGCGAATGTTGCCGCCTATGCCAAGCTCATCCGTGAGAAAGCCATTTTGCGAGAAGTGATCCAGGCCGGTACCACGATGGTGGAAGAGGCGTTCCAGGGAGGAATGGAACTTCATGAGATGTTGGATAAGGCCGAGAAAGACGTGTTTCAAATTGCACACCGAAGCCTTGCCGATTCGATTTCGCCCATTCGAGAAATGGTTCGAGACGCTTTCAAAAGAATTCAGGATCGTTTCGAGCGAAAATCTCCAGTCACGGGGATAGCTTGTGGGTTTCATGGTTTGGACCGAATTACTTCGGGGTTTCAAAAATCGGATCTGGTTATTTTGGCGGCGAGACCTTCGGTTGGGAAAACCGCTTTAGCGTTGAATATGGCTGTGCAAATGGCCGTGCATGAGCAGGTCCCGACAGCGGTTTTTTCATTGGAAATGTCGAAGGAGCAGCTTGTTCAACGGATGCTTTGCATGGAATCTCGGGTCGATGGTTCACGGCTTCGTGGGGGCTTTTTGAAGGACGATGATTGGCCTCGATTGACTCATGCGGCAAGTGTTTTATCGGAGGCCCCCATTTTTATTGACGATACTTCGCAGCTGACAAGTTTCGAGATGCGAGCCAAATGTCGCCGTCTCGCTAAATCCCATGGTCTGGGTTGTGTGATCGTTGATTATCTTCAACTGATGCAGGTTAAAGGTCGAATCGAAAGCCGGGAACGAGAAATTGCGGAAATTTCAAGAGCCCTAAAATCTTTGGCCAAAGAACTCAATATTCCTATCATCGCCCTTTCTCAATTGAATCGATCCTTGGAGTCACGGCAAGATAAACGCCCTGTTCTTTCGGATCTTCGAGAGTCGGGTTCTATCGAACAGGATGCTGATATTATTATGTTTCTCTATCGAGATGAAGTTTATCATCCGGATACGGACGTTCGTGGGATCGCGGAAGTCATTGTCAGTAAACATCGAAACGGGCCGACGGGTCTCGTGAAGCTTGCTTTCTTAAATGAATATACTCGCTTTGAAAACTTAGCGGACGAAGAAATTCCCACATAGAAGAGGAGCGTTCTATGACTTTTTATCTCCTTCTTGTTTTTGCTTACGCTGTTGGAGCCATCCCTTTTGGACTTTTGCTGGGGCGTTTATTTGCCGATACCGATATTCGAGATTACGGCTCTGGAAATATTGGAGCCACGAATGTGAATCGCGTTCTTGGAAGAAAACTCGGAGCGGCGACTCTTCTATGCGATGTCTTAAAGGGAATCTTTTGTGTTTTAATTGCAAAGATTCTTTTGGGAGATACGGTCTTATGCGCCTGGGTGGGGCTCGCAGCCTTTATCGGGCATTGTTTTCCGATTTATTTAAAATTTCAAGGAGGCAAGGGAGTCGCGACCGCCTTTGGAGTGATTTTGATTTTGTCTTTTCAAGCCGCCCTGGTGGCGCTTGTGGTTTGGATTCTCGTGGTTCGCTTGTCTAAAATTTCTTCATTAGGCGCCCTGGTGTCGAGTATTACGATTCCGTTTTCCGTTCTCATC
>CAZSZT010000473.1:0-1602 GCA_964611175.1 uncultured Bacteriovoracaceae bacterium | reverse complement strand
GGAGAGGGGAGTCAGCTTCCGCCTTCATTCAGGAAGACTTTGAAAATATTTACGCACGAAGTCTTCCTTTCGTTCGCTCCGTGATTTATAGAATTTGCGGAAGCGTTTCGTTAGACGATTTAACGCAGGAGGCGTTTATTCGAATTTGGAAACACCGGCTTCAATTTGAGGGGCGTGCTCAAGAAAAAACTTGGATTTATCGAATCTCCGTCAATGTGGCGATTGACCACCTTCGAAGAAATCGACTCCTTCCGGAGTATGTCGATCCTGTTGCCTTCGAGAGATTGCGCGGTCGTGACTTTGAAGACCCGGAAACGAGGCAGTTTGTTTTTTCGATTCTCCAAAGACTTTCAGGAGAATTAAGGACCCTGACGGTTTTATTTTATTTCCAAGGACTGGATCTGCAGGAAATTTCGGAAGTCTTGGAAATCCCGGTAGGGACCGTAAAATCTCGGCTCCATCACCTACGTCAAGAGCTTTTAAAGATTAGCCGAGAAATCGAGGTGAAAAAATGAATCATGATGAATTAGAAATAAAACGACTGGAAGAAAATTTAAGAATCAACGCGCCGACTGTACCGGAAGTGCCTCGTGATTTGAAAAATCAAATCTGGGGTGAGATTCAATCTCATGGCTTTTCCACGGCTTCCAAAAAATCTTCTTTCATTCCTCTTTTGATAGCCGCTTCCGTATCTTTTTTTGTTCTCGGGACTTTTATGATGACTTCTGAAAAACCCATCGCCACGGACGCCCAACTCCTTAGTTATTTAGTGGAAACCTCCACGGCATTCGAAGCCGACCAAGACGCCGCACTAGAGTTAGCGCCCCTACCTTGGGAGTAGAGTTTGAGAGGTGCGAATTACCAATTTGCCGTCTTGTTCGGCGGCGGCCATTTTTTCGTAGGCGGAGCGGGCGGAAGAAAAATCAAAGGCGTCGGAAATCTTAGGCTTGATCTGATATTTTTCAACCCAACTTAACATTTGTTTAAATGCGCTTAGACTCCCCATCGTGGAGCCGAGGAGTTGGAGTTGGCGAAAATAAAGCTGGCGAAGATCGAGGGAGGCGTTAAATCCTGAAGTCGCTCCGCAAGTCACGAATTTTCCCCCATTGCCAAGAAGGCGAATATTCATTTCAAAAACTCTCTCTCCAATATGGTCAAAAAGTACTTGGACTTTCTTTTTTCCCGCCCAGTTTTTGATCTCGGATTCCATTTCGTCACTAAAAATAAATCCATGAATTCCACGGTCTCTCCATGGTTTTAATTTTTCCGAGGATCTTGAAGTTAAACCAATATTTGAAAATCCATGCGAAAGTAAAAATTCCAAAAGAGATTGAGAGACTCCACTTCCGGCCCCATGAACCAGAATGTTCGCCTTTCGATCCAGAGATTCAGCTTCGGCTTTTTCGACCAACATCTGCCAGGCTGTTAAGTAAACCAATGGAAGCGCAGCCGCTTCTTCATCCGATAAATGCCTGGGTGCCAAAAAGACATATTTTTCATCCACAAGAATTTGCTCACAAAAAACCCCCGGTCTATTTTCTCCTCGAATTCCAAAATCAGAACTCAGATTCTCGGGTTCTGAACTTCCTTCGGCAGGATAAA
>CAZSZT010000472.1:0-1608 GCA_964611175.1 uncultured Bacteriovoracaceae bacterium | reverse complement strand
TGGAAATAACGGAAAGATTTTTCAACCACAACTTGTTTTGGAAACCTTAAGCCCCACCGGGGAAAGTTTGAAGCCTTACGAATCTCGGCTGGAAAACGAGATTCATTTAGATCCGAAAATTCGAGAAATGGTGATCAGGGGGATGGAAGAAGTCATTTCGGGATCTCACGGGACGGCGCGTGCTTCGAAAATTCCAGGCATACGTTTTGGTGGCAAAACGGGAACGGCCCAAGTCGTGGCTCTTGATTTGGCCAAATCTTCGGGAAGCAAACATTTTGAAGATCATGCTTGGTTTGTCGGTATGGCGCCACTCGATCATCCGAAGATTGCGGTGGCGGTCATTGTGGAGCATGCGGGGCAGGGAAGTCGATCGGCGGCCCCGATTGCGAAAACAATGATTCAAACCTATCTTCAAAAATTTCAGGCAAAAACGGGAGGGAACGATGGAAACAGCCAGTAAGAGTTCCGGCCCCCGATTTTTGGAAAATTTCGACTGGCCCTTATTGGGAGTTGTTCTTGTTCTTTGTACCATCGGGCTCATGACTCTTTATAGTTCGACGTATTTGAGCCAGCCGGATGTTTTTTTAAAACAACTTGCCTGGGTGGGGATTGGCCTTGTGATTGCTCTCATTGTCTGTTTTCTCGATTATCGAATTTATGAAAGTCTTGCGTATCCTTTCTATTTTCTGGTTCTTGGGCTTTTGGTGATTGTGGATCTTGTGGGAAAGACCGTTGCGGGTTCTCAGAGATGGCTGCCACTTGGGCCCATTCATTTACAACCTTCGGAATTAGCAAAGTTGGCCATGGTTTTTGTTCTTGCTCGATTTTATTCGAAAGAGCGTTTGGGGCTGATTTATGGTTATGGGTTAAGAGAGCTTATTCCGGTTTTTATTCTCATTGCTTTTCCGATGGGGCTTATTTTTCTTCAGCCGGATCTGGGCACGGCCTTAATGACGGGTTTTGTTTCGTTTTCCATTATTTTGTTTTGTAATCTGCGAATTCGAACGTTGATTTTTATGACGGCCACTTTTCTTGTGGCGGCACCCCTCGTTTATCATTTTATTTTACACGAATATCAACGCGATCGGGTTCGAACCTTTCTCAATCCTGAGCGAGATCCTTTGGGGGAAGGCTATCATGCCCTTCAAGGCATCATTTCGGTTGGAAGCGGTCAGCTTTTTGGAAAAGGATACTTAAAGGGAACACAATCCAAGCTCGAATTTTTGCCCAAACATCATACGGATTTTATTTTTTCTGCCTTCGCCGAAGAGTGGGGGTTTATGGGAAGTTTGATGGTGATTGGACTATTCTTAATTCTCATTTTTTTGGGAATCGATGTCGTTCGGAAGTCGAAGGATAAATTTGGAAGCGTCTTGGCGCTTGGAGCGCTATCGACAATCGTTTGGCACGTTTTTGTGAATATTGGAATGGAAATTGGTTTGCTCCCCGTCGTTGGCGTGACTTTGCCGTTCTTCTCCTACGGAGGCTCCGCCATGATCACGAATATGGTGGCTGTCGGCATTCTTCTCAGCGTGAGTATGCGAAGACATATATTTTAATTTTCTTTGAGTGCGCGGACTTTCTTTAAATTTAAAATTACATACAAAT
>CAZSZT010000471.1:0-1638 GCA_964611175.1 uncultured Bacteriovoracaceae bacterium | reverse complement strand
TTTTGATAATTGATGGATTTGTTCTAAGAATTCATTTCGAATTCAAAGATTAATTAAATAGATTCTATTTAAGTTATTCAACCCTGCCAAGTTTTGACGTACTGATTTTTTTGAGCCTTTTTATTCTCGATCTCCGTCAGTAAACAAAAGATCACTAAGACGGAATCTTCCATTTATGACTGGGCTCGTTTTGAGATCCCGAATACGTTTCATCGAACACGCATAGACAGGCCAAAGAGCACCCAACGAATAGAAGCAGGTGGCAACGGCAATCACGGTTCGACTTACTCCATGCATCATTCCGTAAGGCGAACGAACGCCAATGATAATAAGGGAGAAGAATACCGCGCCGAATGTTGGAAGAACGGCAAATAAATAGATGGATAAAAATATTCGATAGGCTCGGGCACTTAAGCGTCCCCTTGGGTCAAACCAATAAAGAAAATCCAATTCGTCCCTCCAGAACCCATTCTGAAGGATTCTTAAGTTTTAGTCGAATAAGTCCTTTTCAAGACTACGCCTTACGGAAAAATCTTCTCGAGCATTCTCGGAAACGGAATCGTTTCACGAACATGAGGAACGCCCGTTATCCAAGCAACGGTTCTCTCAATTCCAAGACCAAATCCGGCATGAGGAACCGAGCCATAACGCCTTAAGTCAAAATACCAAGAAAAAGCTTCTTCCGGGAGTTTATGTTCTCGAACGCGCTGCTCAAGTTTTTGAAGATCGTCCTCCCGTTGCCCGCCTCCAATGATTTCTCCATATCCTTCAGGCGCTATCATATCCACACAAAGGGCGAGTCGAGGGTCCTCGGAATCTCTTTTCATATAAAAAGCTTTAATTTCCATGGGGTAACGATGAATCATCACGGGCCGATCGAATTGTTGTGAGATAACCGTTTCTTCATCCCCACCAAAATCATCACCAAATTTTGCAGGCTTCGAATTTTTATTCAAAATCTCGATGGCCTCCTCGTAACGAATACGTGGAAAAGGTTTTTTTACTCGTTCCAAGGGCGCCAAATCACGTTCGATGTATTCGAGCTCAGCTCGACGATTTTTAAGAGTTCGCTGAACGACATATTCGACAAAATCCTCCGCTAAATCCATATCTCCCTGAAGATCCATATACGCGACTTCGGGTTCTACCATCCAAAACTCCATCAAATGCCGTCGTGTTTTTGATTTTTCAGCTCTAAAGGTCGGACCAAAGCAATAAATTTTTCCAAGCGCCATGGCAGAAGCTTCCCCATAAAGCTGGCCGCTCTGGGTTAAATACGCTTTATCATCGAAATAAGGAGTTTCGAAAAGAGTCGAGGTTCCCTCGCACGCATTCGGTGTCAAAATCGGGGAATCCACGAGATAAAATCCCCTGCCGTCAAAATAATCTCGAATGGCACGAATAATTTCCGATCGAATTTTTAAAATCGCAACTTGCCTCGAAGAACGAAGCCAAAGATGTCTCTGTTCCATGAGAAACGCCACGCCGTGCTCTTTTTTTGAAATCGGATACTCTTGAGTGGGGATACTGACCGCCACTAAGTCTTTAAGCCCAATTTCAAAGCCAAGTTTCGATCGAGAATCTTTTCGAACAACCCCCTGAACCACCACGGATGTTTCAAGCGTTAGCGCCTTAAGT
>CAZSZT010000470.1:0-1643 GCA_964611175.1 uncultured Bacteriovoracaceae bacterium | reverse complement strand
TGACCCGAACCAATGTCGTGGATGCTCAATGCTATAGGCAAGTTATGAGCAAGGTCTTCGATATTCAGAAGATCTCGACTCATTGGTCGGACTACCGATACTCAACGGATTCCGGAATTCTTAGCCAACTTGTCGAAGAGCATCTCAGCCGACCAGCGACTTCTCAAGATTATCAAGATTTTAAAGCGAAATTCATTATTGAGTTGCAGGAAAGTTTTCAGAGAGATCCTTCTATGTTTCAAGCCGTCGAAGGAGCTTCGTCTCTGTTTCCGAAGCTTTCGAAGGCTGGATGGACGATAGGTATTGCCACGGGTGGCTGGAAAATATCGGCCGAATTTAAACTTCAAATGGCCGATGTGAATTACGAAAAGATCCCAGCAGCTTTCGCGGACGATCATCAGGATCGAATGGAAATTATTCGAACAACGCTAGCACGAACTCCGAAATCGGAGGAAATGAAGAAATTAGTCTATATTGGTGATGGTCCATGGGATTACGAGGCCTCCCGCCGCCTGGGAGCGAGATTCATCGGCGTTTTGGATGGACCTCATTCTTTTGAATTAAAAAATTCTGGGGTCAAATATACCATTTCGGACTATTCTGAATTCGATAAGTTTTTAGAATGTCTCGAACTCGCCTAAAGATTTTAAGCCTCAATACCCATAAGGGTTTTTCGTCCTTTAATGCACGCTTTGTTCTTCATGAACTCCGGCAAGCCATTCGATCCATTTCAGCCGATCTTGTATTTCTTCAAGAGGTTCAAGGAGAACATTCGACAAAGGCGACGAAACATATCGGCTGGCCGGATGCGGCTCAGTACGAGTTCTTGGCCGATAAAATTTGGAAGGAATTCGCCTACGGCAAAAATTCGGTTTATCCCGAAGGTCATCACGGAAACGCCATCCTTTCTAAGTTCCCGATTCTGGCTTATAGGCAAATGGATCTGACAAATTACAAACTCGAACAGCGAGGATTCCTTCATTGTGAAATTGAAATTCCCAAAAGAAAGATCATCCTTCATTCCATTTGCGTTCATTTAGGACTTTTGACCCGACATCGAAAAAAACAATTTCAAAAAATTGTTCATTATATTCACGAGAAAATTCCAAAGGATGCGCCCCTCATTGTCGCCGGTGATTTCAATGACTGGTCTCAAAAAGCTCAGAAAGAGTTCGCCGAACCCTTGGGAATGATTGAAGCCTTCGCAACAGCGCATGGAAAACTCCCGAAAAGCTTTCCAGCCTTTTTGCCCATATTAAAACTCGACCGCATTTACCTTCGGGGCATTCGACCCCGAAGTGCCAAAGTTTATTTTGAGGGACATTGGGCGAATTTATCCGACCACGCTGCCTTATTTACGGAGGTCGATCTCGATGCACATCTGGACTGAAGGAAATCGTCTAAAACTTCTTGAAAATGGAGAAGACTATTTTCCATCTCTTTTGAAGGCCATCCGTGATGCACAACATGAAATTCTTTTTGAAGTTTATATTTTTACAGCGGATAAAGTTGGAAGCGAGATCGCCAAAGCCCTTATGGATGCGGCGAAGCGTGGTGTGCACGTTTATCTTATCTTGGATGGCATCGGATCGATTGGAATATCCGAAAATTTTTTGACGAAACTCCGGAAAGCGGGCGTTCAT
>CAZSZT010000469.1:0-1645 GCA_964611175.1 uncultured Bacteriovoracaceae bacterium | reverse complement strand
TGGGTCACTCCGGAACTCAAGGCCTCGATTTCTCGATCCCGAAGTTTAAGAGCTTCAAAACCTGGAAGGGCCTTCCCTTCCAGGAACTCCAACATCGCCCCTCCTCCGGTCGAAACATGAAACAAAGTCGAAAGTGCCTTTCGTTGAGCGACGGCCGCGACAGTTTCGCCCCCTCCGACAACGGCTTGAATTTGATCCTTATTTTCAATTAAGAAATCGACCAATTTTAAAGTTCCCTCGGCAAAAATTGGATTTTCAAAAACGCCTAAAGGGCCATTCCATACAACAGTTTTTGCCGACTGAAGTTCCTTCTTCCAAATTTCTAAAGTTCGAGGCCCGATATCAAACAAACTCTCATTCGCTTCGAGACTTTGGTCTTTAGAAATCGGGCATACGCGAAATATCGAAGATTCCTTGGAATCTGCCGCTAAACCATCAACGGGAAAATAGAAATCAACTCCCCGAGAACGTGCATCGGCCCAAAGACGCCTGGCCAGCGGGAGACTTTCTTCTTCAATACTGGACTTTCCAAGGGAAAATCCCTGTGCCGCCAAAAACGTATGGGCCATCCGTCCGCCAATGAAAAGTTTTTGGCACCGATACATAAGACTTTTAATGACTTGAATTTTATCAGATATTTTGGCCCCCCCGATAACCGCCATCTGAGGTTGCACCGGATGTGTTAGAACCGAATGGAGTACCTCCCATTCTTTCGCCAATAAGAAACCCGTACCCTTTATTTTTGCTAAATGTGTAATGGCGTCGATTGATGCGTGCGCTCGATGGCAGGCACCAAAAGCATCGTTCACATAGATATCCATATTTTGGAATAATTTTTCGGCAAAATCTTGAGAATTAGACTCTTCTCCCGGATTGAACCTCAAATTCTCCAAAAGAATAATGGTTTTGCCCGGTCGGCCGTCCATGATAAGTTTTCGAACTCCGTCCCCGTAACAGTCTTCCGAAAAAACCACGTCATGATCCATGGCATTAGCCAAAGCTTCCGCCACGGGAAGTAAAGTGTATTTCTTCCGACTCGCTTCGTCGTCGGATTTAGGTCGTCCGAAATGAGAAGCCAAAATGACAAGGCATTTATTTTTCAGGAGGTAATCAATCGTTGGGATCGCTTGACGTATCCGATAATCATCTAAAACTTTTCCACCTTGAACCGGCACATTGAAATCCACTCGCAAAAAAACGCGACGATGATCTTCCTTAATGGTATTCCATGCAAACTCATCGCAACGAAGAAGTTTCATAACTTAAAGTTTAGACCCCATCAAAAAAGCAAGGTCCACCATTCGATTGGAAAATCCCCACTCATTGTCATACCAAGCTAAAACTTTAACGAAGTATTTATCTAAGACAGCCGTATAAGGAGCATCCACAATCGACGATTCCGATGTTCCGTTAAAATCCTTCGACACGAGCTCATCTTCGCAAACACTCAAAACACCATTTAAGCTAGTCGTGGCCGCGTTCTTGAAAGCCGCATTCACTTCTTCTTTTGTGGTTGCTCTTTCAACCTGACAGTTAAAGTCCACTAATGAAACATTGGGAGTAGGAACACGAATCGAAATTCCATCTATTTTTCCTTTTAACTGCGGAAGAACCAAACTTACCGCCTTTGCTGCCCCTGTCGTTG
>CAZSZT010000468.1:0-1655 GCA_964611175.1 uncultured Bacteriovoracaceae bacterium | reverse complement strand
CTTGGGAACTTCAGTGAAAGTTGAAAATCAACCTCCACCTCTCCAGTTTCCGAATTTTTCCACTTTTCATTTTCGTCATCGAGAACTCTATGGATGGTTTTTAGAAGGGCATTGATATCAAAGGGTTTCGAAAAAATAGCGTCCGCTCCGCGATCGTAAGCGTCCATATTGCTAAGATCTGAAAACCCAGTCATGAGAATGACAGATGGTGTGAGAGCGTCCTTTTTCTTTAACGCTTCTAAAAGCTCAACACCACTTCCATCGGGCATTCGAATGTCTGAAATCACGAGATCCACTGGGTTGGCCTTTAAAACTTCGATAGCGTTTCGACCGCTGCTTGCCGTGGTGACATGGAAGCCCCTACGTTTAAATTGTCTTGATAAGGACAGCCGAAGCTCCTCTTCATCATCGACAATCAGGAGCTTTCGTTGCGCCGTTTGAGTTACCATGATTTCTCCGTTTTCTTGTGCTGATTAGCTTGAGCTTCATTCGATTGTTGGATTAATGGCAGATGGATAATAAATCGAGTTTTGTCTGCGTCCCTTTCAAATTGGAGTTTTCCACCATGTTGTTCCACAATATTTTTTGAAATACTGAGACCGAGCCCAGTACCTTTGCCGACATCTTTTGTTGTGAAAAAAGGATCAAATATTTTCTTTTCGACATTTTTCGAAATGCCCGGCCCTGTATCTTCGACAATGAGTACGATTTCATTTTCCGTTTGGTAAAAGTCGAGATGGATTTCCTTTTGGGGGGCACCCTCGACAGCATCGTACGCATTATTGAGAAGATTAATGAGCACCTGAGAAATTTGGGTGGAACGGCAAAAAATCTTTACATCTTCAGGAATGGACCTGACGTTAAAAGTAATTCCATGGTTTTTAAATCTCTCCTGGCAGAGGTCCAGAGTGTCTTCGACAATCGATTTTAAAGTTACGGATTCAGGCGGTTGATCCGGGCCATCCCCGCGAGAAAAGTTTTGAAGACCTTTGATAATTTTAGCAATTCTCCAAGTCATATTTTCTACCTTGGAGGCCAGTTGATAGAGAATATCATTTTTTGAATCCTTCGCCTCGTCAAAATGATCCTTTAGCTCTGTCGCGGTCATTTGAATAATAGCCAAGGGATTATTAATTTCATGGGCAATTCCTGCCGCCATTTCACCAAGAGAGGCAAACTTGTTCGCCTGAACGCTTTTGATTCTTTCACTTTCAAGTTGAAGAGTTCGCTCTTTAACTTTGTTGTCGAGTGATTGATTGATTTCGATAAAAGATCTTCGCCACGTCTTTACGCCTCTTAAGACCGAGAACCAAATGCCTATTAGAACGAAGGCCAACAAGGCAGAAACAACGAAAGACATATTAACCCAAGTTTTCATCTCAAGAATTTCCGCTTCCGTATGTTCCTCCAAATTTTCAGAAAATTTCGACATTCCCTCGGAGTAAGCCGCCTTTTGTTTTTGGTACTCGACAGAATTCAATAATTTTTGAGCTGTTAAATAGTCTCCGGTTTTGGTCAATTGGAAAGCTTTGCTTTCCATTTCAACAAGAGCCCTATTCGCGGCGTCCGTTTCCTCGGCATTCTTTCCCGAAAACGATTGTGGCGAGAGTTTTATAGCTCTTTTAATGCTTTCATCGAGAATGGGTTCAAACTGA
>CAZSZT010000467.1:0-1660 GCA_964611175.1 uncultured Bacteriovoracaceae bacterium | reverse complement strand
TCTAATTCATAATCATAAAGTAAATAAACTTTTTGGGATGAAAAGCTAGTAACCACAAGGGCACCATGTCCTTGTCTTGTAAATCGCTTTCCATAGGAAATGGACGTCAAGTTTTGAAACTCTGGATTATTAACGGAATATCGAAGAGGCTCTTTGTCTGAAACATTTTTAAAGAAAGAAACTCTGTCATCGAGGCTATAGGGATTGAAATTTGCGGTCGCCATATGAGGCTTTCCGTTGGTTCGAATCACAATATCATAGGGGTACGGTCCCGAATATTGTTCTTGGAAACCCATATCGCTAAAAGAACCGAAACTATTGTAATAGATTCTTACGGTATCAAACTCATTGATGACACTTACGATATCATTCAACGAATCACCGTTCATATCATGGATTTCAATTTTAACGACTCCCCCACCCGTTTCAATCACGTCCATGGGAGCTGAAAACCCTTTCCAGGATTTGTCTGAGCCCTGCCCTAAGTTATAAAGGGTCGTGACCGCCCACCCAAATAAATGGCCAATCGCAAGATCCAGATACCCATCTCCGTTAAGATCCCCTGCGCTAATGGTGTACGGATCGATGGCTCCAGAATCAAAATGAGTGGCCTCCAAGAAACGACCCTTTTTATCATTGAGAAGTATCGAAATCTTTCCCCCAGCCCAATTGGAGTTAGCAACAGCGATGTCGGGGGCGCCGTCTCCGTTGAAATCAGCCACAGTTGTTCCGTCTGGAAAAGACTCGTACTCCGTTGGAATGAATACCGGATAAAAATCCTTCAAATAATCGAAGGTAAAATGCCCCTTCCCATTATTTCGTAGAATACGAACTCCCCGATAATCCCAATAGGGGGAACCGACCGTGGCAACGATATCGAGATCGTTATCTCGATCCACATCACATAATTGAATATCGGTTACAAAAAACATAAGGCCATCCCGCCTGTCATTATTCAGTGGGCTGATCGCGTGAATATGTTGTTGAGTAAAGTTTCGGCCATCGCCCGAGTTGATGAAAATGCTCACGCGCGCATCGCGTTGGCTTCCAATCACAATGTCCGTGAGGCCGTCTCCGTTAAGATCTTTAGCGTCCGAGGCGATCGGATAGCTTGAATCAGGTAAGGCGAGTTCAACGTAGAGGGCCTTTACGTTAATCGGGGAAGCATAACCCGATAATGTCGTTAAAACAAAGCAAGCCGACAGGATGCCGGAAAAATAAGCACGATTTCGCATTTCTTGAATTCTCCCAGATTTCTTAAATTAACCCAAACAAACCCAATGGGGTTATTACGCCGATATGGGTAGCGGCTGTCAATGAATTATCATTTGCGAGGTGTTTTTATTGGCGTTGATGAGCAAGGGACTCCAGAAGCGATTTAAGCCTTGGGAACGATTGGCAAGCTTTTTCGAATACGGCCTCTTGGCACTCGAGAATATGACAGATGCCTTTTGTTCGTGCCGTCGCGGTATGAGGTATTTTCTTTAAGAATGAAATTTCTCCCAAAAAATCGCCCGTTCGAGCAGAGGCTCGTTTCTCGCCATCTCTTTCAACTTCCACTTCTCCATCGATAATTAAAAAGATTACCCCCGATTGAGTGCCTTGCTTGAATAAGATTTGGCCGGCTTTGATTCGGCGTGCCGCGAAACTATAAAAGAAA
>CAZSZT010000466.1:0-1665 GCA_964611175.1 uncultured Bacteriovoracaceae bacterium | reverse complement strand
CCACTTCTTTTTCGGCAAGGATTCAGGGGGAAAGTCTATTGTAGTCAGGCGACACGGGCCCTGTGTGCTTTGACCCTTTTGGAATATGCGCGACTTCAAGAGGAGGAGGCGAGGTTTGCGGTGGCCAGTGGATATTCCAAGCATCCCTCGCCGAGCCCTCTTTATACAGTAGAAGAATGCGAGAAAGTGATTTCGAATATCGAAGCGAGAGAATGGGACCAAGCGTTTCAGATCGGAGATGAATTTTCGGTTCGATTTCATTATGCCGGACATATTGTGGGAGCGGCTCATATTGTGGTTGAAGTTCAAGGCTTGAGCGTTCTTTTTTCGGGCGATCTTGGGCGACCTTGGGATCCTCTGGTTTTGGCTCCGACAAATATTTCAAACGTCAATTATGTTGTGATGGATTCCATTTTTGGAGACCGGCTTCATCCTAATATCGAACCTGTCCAAGAGCTCTATGCCGCGATGAAAGGAACATTGGAGGGCGAAGGTGTCGTTGTGATTTGTGCTTCAACTCTTTGTCGAATCAAAATTCTTCTTCATTATTTAAATGAGTTGAGAGCCTCAGGGCGGATTCCAAAAATTCCCATTTTCGTCGACGGACCCCTGGCCGCCGATTATCATGATCTTTTTCAAAAATTTCCCAATGAAGTTCGATTAACGCAGGAGCAAATCGAGGCAGCGTTTAAGGTTGCGCGTTATGTTCGGTCTTTCGAGGAATATAAGCTTCTCTTGAAACAACCAGGCGCAAAAATCATTATTGCCGGAAGCGAAATGGCAACGGAAGGCAGAATTCTTCATCATTTGAAGATCCTAGCTCCGGATCCGAAGAATTTAGTTTTACTTTCGGGTTTTCAGGCTTCCGGGACTCGCGGGGCTCGATTGTTGAATGGTGAGAAGAGCCTAAAAATTCACGGGTTATATTGGCCGGTGCGCGCCGAAGTCAGGGCCCTTCAGAGCCTCTCGTATGAAGCAGATTATGGGGAGGCGTTGGATTGGTTAAAGGAATGTCGAATTCATCCGGAAAGGGTTTTCATAACGCACGGGGAACCTCAGGCGTCGAAGAGTTTGAAAGAGAAGATTGAAGCTCAGTTTCAGTGGGCTTGTCACGAGCCCCTTTTGGGGGAAGTCATTCGTTTAGGACTCAGGTACAATGGCTAGCTCTCCAGTTCTTGCACTATCTTGGCACTGCTTTTGAATGAAATAGACTTTTGTAGAAAGGATAAATTATGGCTGTTCGTCTTTTAAAACAACAAGTAACGCCCAATTCACACGAATTCTTCGAAGAATTTAAGAATCGATGGATGGTAAAGAATCTGATGTCCAAGGATGTTATGAGTCTTCACTTTGACGATCGTCTCAATCTTATCGATGCGACTTTAGACTGGCGAAAATTTCGTCATTTGCCGGTTCTTGACGATCAAAGGCGATTGAAAGGCATGGTCTGTCATCGAGATCTTATGAATGAATTTGCTTCTTCGGCGGCTGATCCGAAAAAGCATAAAAAGTATGCGTCTCTCGAAAATGTCGCCGTTAAGGACGTCATGGTTTGGAATGTGGTGACGACCAGCCCAGATGAGTCGTTGGCTGAAGCCGCGAAGAAAATGTATGAAAACAAATGCGGATGCCTCCCGGTCTTGGATGATGACCAGAAACTGATCG
>CAZSZT010000465.1:0-1683 GCA_964611175.1 uncultured Bacteriovoracaceae bacterium | reverse complement strand
AAACTTCTAAGGTGCGTATGAATGAGGGGGAAGTTCTTCATAGAATATGCCGCTTAGTTATCACTGAACGGGATAAAGTCAATTGGTCGAAGTACTTATTTTTACTGTGAAATTTTTACACGAAGTTTGAGAGTGGATTATGTTTTCTCAATAAATTCCTGAACTACGGCTAAAGCAATATCGGCTCGGTTAAAAGGCGGCATAATGTAAGTTCCTTGAACATTTTTGCGAAAAGCGGAAAGAGCTTCTCGGGCGATTTGAATTCCTTCTTGCCGCTGGAGTTCTGGAGTTTCGGGTTGGCTCATTCGTTTTAATACTTCGTCGGGTATTTGCATTCCAGGAACTTCATTATGAAGAAATTCCGCGTTTCGGTAGCTTGCAAGAGGACAGATGCCGATTAATAGGGGCGGCTTAACAGAAAATTGATCAAATATTTTCAGAAAACGTTCAAACGTTTCATGGTCATAAACAGGTTGAGTGAGAATGTATTCTGCCCCTACATCGATTTTCTTTTGAAGTCTTTCCATTTCTTCTTCAAAATTCAAAGAACCTGGATTGCAACCGACGCCTTGAAAAAAAGTGGTGGGCGCCCCAATAGGATTTCCGGCAATATCCATTCCTCGGTTCAATCGATTCACAATTTTTGTAAGGCCGATGGCATCTACATCAAAGACCGAAGCCGCTTCTGGATAATCTCCAAGTTTCGGAGGATCTCCGGTGATAATCAAGATATTTCGAAGGCCAAGAGCGTGAGCTCCGAGGAGATCACTCTGCATCCCCAAAAGGTTTCGATCGCGACAACAGTAGTGGATGATCGTTTCAACGCCGATTTCTCTTTCAAGAATAACCGCCATACTTGCCGGGCTCATTCTCGCAGAAGCCCGTGGCCCATCGGCAATATTGATACAATCGACTCCAGCTTCCTTGCAAAGCTTTGCGGCTTCTAAAACTTTCGAAATATTCGTTCCTTTTGGCGGGTCAATTTCAATGCTCACCGCAAATTTCTTTTGATGCAGCTTTGCGCTCAAACGGGATTTTTTTTCTGGCGCGATCATTTCTACCATGGGAGCCGGCTTAGAGCTTTCCTCCAACTGCCAGAGAGTTTTTCCAGAATGCCCCGTCGCTAAAATAGCATCTCTCGCTCGGCGCATATGCGTTGGAGTTGTTCCGCAACATCCTCCAATAAGATTCACTCCGAGAGTGGCAAATTTTTTTGCAAAACTCCCAAAGTATTCGGGAGTGGACATATAACTATATCGGCCCCCAACCTGTTTAGGGACTCCCGCATTCGGAAAAGTCGCCAAGAATTTTGTTGTTCGAGGTCTAAAATATTCTAAGACATCTAAAATAGCGGATGGCCCTGTTGAACAATTAAGACCGATGACTTCTGCTTGAAGCTGGTTCAGACCTTCAATCATGATGTCGGGATTTTCTTGCATGATCGAAGTACCTTCATCCGTAACGGTCAGCATCGCGATGAGGGGTTTTGAGCTTGCGGCTCGAACTCCGCAAGAGGCAGCTTGAAGCTGAGAGAGATGAACAAATGTTTCGAGAATAAAAAGATCAACGCCAGCCCCTTCCAAAATTTTAGCTTGCTCGTAGATGGCTTCCGAAACTTGCTCATCGGTTGTGGTTCCGAAAGGAGAAGAGTTAACGCCAAGAGGTCCAAGGCTTCCGGCGATC
>CAZSZT010000464.1:0-1697 GCA_964611175.1 uncultured Bacteriovoracaceae bacterium | reverse complement strand
AGTTCCGTTACGAGCCGAAGATGGGCCTCGTGGGGGGGATCAAAGGAACCGCCGAAAATGCCTAGTCGAGTTGGTTTCGTTAGAGGCTCCTCCATAACGATTCATGAAGGTTATTCCGATTAATTGCACCCCAATCCCGGAGCTCCCAGACGGATTGAACCAGGATCTTTGTCGTTCCGTCATGCAAAAGGGATCCCGTCGAAAGAATTTGGAGTGTTTTGTCTTCAAAAATTTTATATTCCACTTGGTCGCCCGCCACATTTTTAAGCGGTTCTTTTGATTTTTTTAACCTTTCGATCCACTCGGATAGAGTCATGGAAGAGTCCGCCAGTCCCCAATGTTGGGCCAGTCGAAGAGGAGAGGCCAAAACTTCCATCCAATGGCGTTCCGATATCGCCTCGTGAGCAGGAACCAATCGATTCGTTGGCGTCGCAAGAAACAGATGATCTTCCAAATTTAAGACCTCTTGCATGGCATTCTCCAGTTCGCCCGATCAATATAAACAACTTTATTGGCTGTCTTTGAGGTTTTTAATATCCCACCCGCATCTTCCGAACCATCTAAAGTCACCGTAAGATCTTCTCGTACTCGAAAGGATTGCGAGGCAAAGTCTTTTAGATCACTCCAAACTTTTTCCACGGCGTCTTCGTCCGCTTCGGATTCGGAATTGGTAAAAATAGAAAAAGCGTGAACAGAATTAAAAAGACAGGACGTCAGCAAGCTTACGGTTAAAAATCTTATACTCGATCGAAAACTCAAAGCTTCTCTCAGGATACCATACGTTTCGGCCGCATCAAGAGCTGATCCTCAATCTGCCCTAGAAGCCCTGAAAGCCCCCTCTGATGCTTTGCAGAAATCAAAACACTGGAAGGAAAAGAGGCTTGAAATTGTCTCCATTCATCGAGCCATCCGGCTTTTGCCTCAGCATCAATAGGGGAATCTTCCTCCAATAAATCCGCTTTATTAATACAAATAAGCCGTGGCCGGTCCAACATTCGCGAATCAAAGCTTCTTATTTCAGTTAATAAAGCATCTAGGCTTTGAAAAAGATTTTTTTCCCGATCGAACGAAAGAACAAATAACAACGCCGATGCTCGTGAAATATGTTTTAAAAATTGAATTCCTAAACCAACGCCTCGATGCGCTCCTTCCAAGAGTCCAGGAATATCGGCTACGGTTATCGGCTCTTCTCCCGCGATCACTCCTAAATGAGGAACTAAAGTAGTAAAAGGATAATCGGCAACCTTTGGGGTAGCATTCGATATCGCCCGAAGAAGAGTGCTTTTTCCCGCATTCGGAAATCCCACAAGACCCACATCGCAAAGGAGTTTAAGTTCTAAATGAATTTCTCTCTCTTCTCCGAGTTCTCCCGGAGTCGCCACTCGCGGAGCTTGATGGGTGGACGATTTAAAATGAAGATTTCCCAATCCACCCTTTCCGCCACGAGCTACCAAAATTCGTTGGCCATCCTCACAAATATCTTCGTCAACCATTCCATCCGAAGAACGAATAATCGTTCCAAGTGGAATTTTTAAGATGAGATCGCTTCCCGCCTTCCCATAGCATTGAGCGCCATGGCCTTTTTCACCTTTTTGAGCTTCGTATTCAGGTCTATATCGAAAGTCGACCAAGGTTTGAATATCTTTAGAACCTTCAAAAAAAACAGATCCTCCACGACCGCCATCTCCGCCATCAGG
>CAZSZT010000463.1:0-1704 GCA_964611175.1 uncultured Bacteriovoracaceae bacterium | reverse complement strand
CCAGATGCGACAAATGCTACGGCAGGCTGGAATTAAAATGAATGAGAAGGATCCACAGCTCATTGTCATTGGGTTCGATAAAACGCTCACCTATGATCGTCTTGAAAAGGTTTGCCAGTGGGTATCTCGAGGTATGGATTATATAGTCACCCATCCCGATATTTTTTGTCCGAGCGAGGAGGGGCCGGAGCCCGATTGCGGAGCGATTGCCCAACTGGTTGAAGCCGTGACGGGACGAAAACCGGTGGTTGTTCTTGGAAAGCCTCATCGTTCGATGCTCGACGAAGTGCGCGATCGAATTTCTGTCAAAAAATCAGAAATGCTTTTTATTGGGGATCGTCTTGCGACGGATATTCAAATGGGACATCGCTATGGAATTGATACGGCTTTAGTTTTATCCGGAGATTCTCAAAAAACAGATCTCCGAAAATCTAAAATAAAACCTACTTATGTCGTTCATTCGGTCCGAGACTTTTTGACATCCCGACACCGACATAATTAAACCCGTAGGTTTCTAAAATTTTTGGATCGTAAATATTCCGGCCGTCAATGATCCAGGGTGATTTCATGATGGATTTGAGTTTCTTAAAATGCGGCGTTCGGAAATCTTGCCATTCCGTCATAATGCAAAGAGCGTCGGCCCCTTGAGCCGTTTCATAGGGATCTTGAAGGATTTCGATTTGACCGGTTGGAAGATCTTTTGAAAAATACGTTTTGGCGCGATCAAACGAAACAGGATCGTAGGCTCGAATTCGAGCTTTTGAAGCCATGAGTTTTTGAATGAGTTCTATCGAAGGCGCTTCCCTTAAATCGTCCGTATTGGGTTTAAAAGAAAGACCCCAGAGGGCGATGACTTTGCTTTCAAGTTTATTCGAAAAAATACTTTGAAGTTTTTCATAGGGCCACTGACGCTGTCGTTTGTTAACGGCATCCGTCGCTGAAATAATTTGAAGCGGCCATTGGATTTCTTCGCTTTGAATGAGAAGGGAATGAACATCTTTTGGAAAACAACTTCCCCCATAACCGATTCCTGGAAAGAGAAATTTATCTCCAATGCGCGAATCGGTAATCATTCCTTCTCGAATTTCTCGGATGTCCGCTCCGACTCGTTCCGCGAGTTGAGCGATTTCGTTAATAAAAGAAATCTTTGTGGCTAAAAAAGCATTGCATGCATACTTAACAAGTTCGGCGGATCGGCGGCTCATACAAATCACACGATCTCGTTTAAGCATAAAGGCCTTGTATAAGAAGCCTAAAACTTCTCGCGCTCGTGGATTCGAGGTTCCAATAATGACTCGTTCAGGATGCAGGAAATCTTGAACGGCATTTCCTTGTTTTAAAAACTCTGGATTTGAGACAACAATCGGGCATTTCTTTTTCTCTTCAAATTTCTTCTCAATCCAATCACCGGTTCCAACAGGAACCGTAGATTTCATGACAACTATTTTTTCTCTTAGATCGGAATTTTGATTTGCAATCTGTTCAATGACCGATTCGACGTACCGGAGGTCCGTTTTTCCATTTTGATCTTCAGGTGTGCCAACCGCGATGAAATAAATCTCAGCGGTTTCTAAATAATTTTTGAAAGCTGAATCCCCAAGATGAATATACTCAATATATTTTTTTTGTCGGGAGGTTTTTAAAAGCTCATCGAGTTGGGGTTCGAAGATGGGAGTGATTCCATTCTTCAGAGCGTCAATTCTT
>CAZSZT010000462.1:0-1706 GCA_964611175.1 uncultured Bacteriovoracaceae bacterium | reverse complement strand
CGAAGATGCAAGCGCTTCCAGAAAAGGATTTTCGAGGATCTTTTTCTGGGGTTGAGACTCAAAATTCAAAAAAGAAGGTGGATAGGAAAGTGTCATTCCGAGGTCGTACGGCCGAACAATCCAAAGGATCTCTCGCTCCGATCAAGATGACAAAGCTTTCGATCGAGACAGCAGATCTTGTATCTCCACCTTCTTCATCAGGTTTGGCAACTGGTCCCAGGAATAAACTTTTGGGAAGAAGGCCACTTCCAGCCACAACAAAGCATGAGGTTCATTTACGAGACCAAGGAAAATGCCAATTTCAAGGGGTCAGTGGAGAAACCTGCGACGAGTCTAGGCATCTCCATCTTCATCATCTGCAACCAATCTCTCAAAACGGAAGGGATGATACTGAAAATCTTTTAACCGTCTGCGCTCGCCATCATGAATATTTTCATCGAATGGACGAAAGGTATTTAAAGTATAAAGATCTAGTTAACTAAAACGGCCATATTTTACCTATTTCTTTCGAGAAACATCGCTCCCTAGATCTGTGAATTTAAGTGGGGAGAAATTTTGCGATAATTTTTTCGGCCTTTATTTAATCGATACATGAAACCTAATACAAATTCAGATAACCCCTCCAGCTGCAGAGTTGGATCTCGTCCTAGCCTCGCGGATCGTAGAGCTCGGGGTATGCTTCCATGTTTAGCTGCTTCCAGGCTTAGAGAACTCCTAGGCCGGAATTAAATCGAGTTTAAGGTCAGCAGAAACCTTCTTTTGAACGTTGGTTTCCAGCCCAGCTTCTTTGGCTTCTTTCTCGAATGTTGAAAGAGCATGTACAACTTCTTGAGCGAGAATCAACGGATTTTTAATTCCACAATCTTTGGCCACGACTTCCATATCTCGCCAAACGATCCCAATGGACTTTCCATCACAAGTGATTTGATGACCTTGGGTCCAGATACCGTCTTTAATATACGTTACATCGTAAACGGGCGATGGCTCCCATCGGCCATCAGTTCTCAACAAAAAGGAAAAATTTTTAACATGATCGTCATGGTTATTGGCCAAAATATTAAAAACCATTCGCTTAAAGAGATCCTCGATATCGGTTGCAAGACAACCGATCGATTTCGCTACCGAAAAAAAATTCTTATAATCAATTTCTTGAACGCTATTGTAGTCGGAATGAATAAGCCCTCCAAGTGAATGCATATGAATTTTTTGTTTACCGTTCAATCGGTCAAAACGCTTGATCATTAAATGTTGGAGTTTTTCGTTTTTAAAAAGATGCACCTCCGGGGTCTTAATTCCGGCCTTTTTACAAAGACTCATATAAATATATTCCAGAGTACACCACGGCTCGTGTTTGCCTTGCACTCCATCAAATTTTAAAATCCAATGTTCAAAGCCTGAAGGCAATTCCCCAAGACCATGAATCACTTCGTTTTTCTTCTTATTCCAACCCACAAGGGCCTTTGCCCTCATACCACCGGCCGTACTTCCTACCTGCATGATCTCGGCCGTTTTTGTCGAAATATCGCCCTGAATAACTTTCCTTGAAGCTTCAACAAGCAGTCGAATGTCGAGTGGAAGTTGTTCCTGAGACGTTATACTTGATGCCGGCTCATATTCCAGAGCTCCCATTCCACGTCTTCACACATTTAGGAGTTTCTGAACTTGAGTGTGAGCGGCGTTCCGTTTTGTGGCGGTGATGTTGGAGG
>CAZSZT010000461.1:0-1711 GCA_964611175.1 uncultured Bacteriovoracaceae bacterium | reverse complement strand
CCAATCGCCAGAGCCCCACCGCTTCCCCCTTCCCCTAAAATAACGGAAACAATGGGGACTCGAAGGTCAGTCATTCGAAGAATATTTTTAGCGATCGCCTCGGCTTGACCTCGTTCTTCGGCTTCGATTCCTGGGTATGCACCTGGCGTATCTACAAAAGTAATGAGGGGAATCTTCCAACGTTCGGCTAACTCCATCAGTCGATAAGCCTTTCGATAACCTTCGGGTTTAGGCATTCCAAAATTGCGAACAAGATTTTCCTGGGTATTTCGTCCTTTTTGATGTCCCAAAATAAAAACGGAACGACCTTCTAAACTCGCCATGCCAGCCACAATGGACCGATCTTCCATAAAGGTCCGATCTCCATGAAATTCCGTAAAATCATCGAAAATACGAGAGACATAATCTAAAGTCGAAGGACGATCCGGATGCCGAGAAAGCTGGACAATTTGATACGGACTTAAATTTTGAAAAAGATTTTTCAAAAGATCGCGAGATTTCAATTCCAAAGCTCGAATCTCTCCAGTCATATCGACCTTTCCTTGCAGCGGAATTTGCTTGAGTTGGTCAATTTGTTGGTCCAGCTCAGAAAGCGACTTTTCAAAATCAAGATAACGCCTCTTTTTTGATGAGATATCCGTCGAATCCTTTTGCACGATGAGAATGTTTTTAATGAATCAGGTGTTAAATCTCAAGGAAACTTCTTATCATTGAATTCTCTCTTTCCACGTCCTGGATCCATAAAATAGAAGGTTTTGGCGCACAAAACTTTCGAAGCCATGTCCATTGCCTTTTGGCTAACCGCCTGGTATCGCGTTTCCAAACACGCAAGCATTCCTCCCAAGAAAACCTTCCCTGTCGATAATTTAATAAATGTTGAAGCCCAATCGCCTTAAGAACTGGATTTTCTCTCTTGAGGTATCCGGCCTCTAACAGATCCCTAACCCTTTGGGCTTCCTTTAAAGCACCCTCTTCGACCATCTGATCAATTCGAGCGTCCAAGTGTTTATATAAATAGGAACGCTCGGGATTTAAAACGATCATTCGAAAGGGCTGACGCGGCTCTCCTTGGAAGGGCGTTCCCTTTTTGTGATTTTCATCAAAGCCGTATAATCCAGCGCCTAAATAAAGTCCCATGCCAACCCAAAGATGGGGACGCTCAAAATAAGGAAGAACGTCGCGAGAAAAATCACCGGCATTGGTCGGATTTAAAATCGAATGATTCGCTAAAAAATGAATCGGATTTGAAGGGATCTTAGGCTGATTACTTAAAAGAGGAATTTCTTTATAAAATTGATAGGGATCCGCGTTTAAAATTTCTAACCCAGAAATTTTCGATAGAACTTCCGCCAGATCCGATTTTCCGCTTCCCGTGGGACCCGTGATGACCCGTTGCATCGTCATAGAACTCGATGAAAGATTTTTTCAAAATCTTTTGTACCAAAACAAACAAAGGTGGGGCGTCCATGCGGACAATGCCCTAACGAATCTTCCGAGTTAAAATCCCTCAACAACCGCTGAACCTCTTCCATTTGAAGCCGATCATGAGCGCGTATGGCGCTATGACAAGCTAAAGTCGCCAGAAATTGTCGACCCATGGATTCTTTGGCGAGCTCTCGACATTCCAAAATACTTTGAAGAACATCTGCATAATCTCGTTTCAAAAAGGCCGGGGCCGAAAGAATTTGAACTTTATTATTTTCCCACATCC
>CAZSZT010000460.1:0-1713 GCA_964611175.1 uncultured Bacteriovoracaceae bacterium | reverse complement strand
GCAGTATCCGAAGTCTCGGAGGGTTTGCCTCCCTCGGAGGAAACCGGCGCGACGGAAGTCGCCGCGACCGAACTCCCGCCGCCTCCGCCAGCGGAAGTTCCCGCTCCAACGGAGGAGATTCAGACGGTCACAGAAGCCCCGATGGAAACACCACCACCGGCGCCCGAATTACCCGAACCATCCGCTGTGGACGCTAGCCCTGGCGACCTTCCTCCACCCGAAATACCCGAACCTGCGCCGGAGCCAGAGCCTTCTTCTCCGACTCTAGAAGCCGAAGCTCCTCCAAAAGCACCTCTTCCCGAGCCCCTTCAGCCGGAGATTCCTCTGACCCCACCACCAGAAGTGGAAGTCCCAACACCTGAAGTAACCGCCAAAGAATCCGTCCCTTTCGAAGAAAAAACAGAGATTATTGAAGAAAACGCCCTTGCTCATCCGGATACTCTAAAAATTGAAACCCTTCTTGAAGAAGCTCAAACGGAGGATAGCGCTCCCCCATTGCCAGCCGCTGCCGTTTCTGATGACATAAAGCCATCGAAGATGGATACGGTAGTGTCAAAAACATCCTTTGAAACTGATATCGAAGCCGCCATTTTAGCTCCGCTAGATGCGACTGAAGAAATTCCGATCTTCGACCCATCATCCTTAGACGAAATGATTAAGTCTCATAAAGTACCTACTGTGGATGCGTCGAAGGAACTTCCGCCTCTATGAAGACGCCCTATTGCGTTTGGGCGGTCGTAACTGCCGAAATTCCTTTCACTCATTGGTGGTCCCAACTTTGCGAAAATATGAAATGGCCGAGGGAATTGATTCTCGAACGATGGTCAGGCCATGAAATCCATTGGTCGCATGTTATGGACTCGGTCAATACCTTTAGTCTGTTTAAAACCCAGAAAGGTCTCGTCATTTTAGAGGCCGATCGAGCTTTCAAAGATCAAAAAAATTCGCCTCTGCCCCAAAACTTATTCACGCGTTTTCAGTCGGGCCCCCACCGAATTGTTTTTCAATCCACTCAGGAACCCCCGAAGGGCCTTGAGCTTCCAATATGGAGATCCCCGGATATTGAGATGAAAGAAGAAGATGGGCGAATTGGTTTCCGTTGGATCGATGCCGTTCATTCTGAAAATTTAACCTTAGCGTTAACGACACTCGAAGCCGCCTTTGAGTCTGGCCAACATCCGCTAGCGCTTTTACAGCTTATGACTCGACATTTTAGGCTTGGTCGCCTCATCCAATATGCACAACAAAATCGTTTACGAGAACAAGAGATGACTTCGACACTTCGAATTCAAAGTTTTGTGATTCAAAAATGGAATCGAAAAGTACCACTTTCGAAAGCTCGTTGGGCGAGTATTTTTGATCGGCTTCTTCAAGCCGATCTTGAACTCAAGTCCGGTGCCGATGGGATATGGGTTTTAAGGAAGTTATCCTTCGATTTAGTCCGGCTCCATTCGCCGTCTGAAAAACGGATCAAAAAAACTAAGAAGTCTTT
Source organism: uncultured Bacteriovoracaceae bacterium (assembly GCA_964611175.1). GTDB lineage: Bacteria > Bdellovibrionota > UBA2394 > UBA2394 > UBA2394 > CAZSZT01. The sequence goes on along the minus strand of CAZSZT010000460.1, from coordinate 221 downwards.
GCCGCCCGCGCTACAGCTTTGGACAGCCTCGCCATCTTTCGCTTAACCGCGTTTCGATGAAGAACCCCCCTCGCCTTTTGAATGGTTTGAAAGGCCTTTCTCAAATTTTCATGGGAGGCCTTTGAGTCACTCAAGGAACTTAAATCGTTTCTTTCAGACGTTCGAACCATGGATCGAACTTTATTATTTCGAGCATTTCGCTTGACCGCCTGTCGTGCACG
>CAZSZT010000459.1:0-1723 GCA_964611175.1 uncultured Bacteriovoracaceae bacterium | reverse complement strand
CACTAAAAATTAGCGAAGGATATTAAGGGTTTGGAGGTCTTGGCGGAGCTTTTGGTGAGATTCGAAAACGAGGCCGATCATACCGAGGCTTATTGCAGCCGCGACATTGTGAGGGACGTCGTCGATGAAAACGGATTCGTGTGCATGTAGGGAATAGCGCTCGCAAAGTAATCTGAAAATTTTTGGATTGGGTTTTGCTATTTTTTCTTCGCCGGAAATAATAATTCCCCTGAAAAGTTTAAGAAAGTCGAAACGATCTTTGTTACGATGAAATTTTTCCGATGACCAATTGGTAATCGCGTAAAGAGGATAGTGAGCCTGATCGAGTTCCCCCAAGATTTGAACCGTTCCTTCGATTTCACCCATCAACATTTCATCCCACCGGTGATGGTAGGCCTCGATGAGATCTTTGTAGGCTGGGTACTTCTGAATGAGTTCTCGGACGGCGACATCAAAACTTTTGCCTGAGTCGAGCTGTTCGTTCCACTGAGGGCCGCAAACTTCGGTCAGAAAGGATTCCATTTGATTCCGATCTTTGATGATTTTTCGATAAAGATAGCGGGGGTTCCAATCCAACAGAACACCCCCAAAATCAAAAACAATCTGCCCAATGGAAGAAACAGATTTCTGAGGTGTCATAGATTTAAGGGCGTTCCATCGACATTTTCAAAAATTCTTGGGCTCTTGGATGATCTGGATCTTCTCGAAGCACTTCTTGAAGTTTAGCCTGAGCTTGAAATTTTTTTCCAGTGGCTAACCAGAGAATTCCTAAGTCGACTTTTGCATCGGAATAGAAAGGTAGAACTTTCAAAGCTTGTTCAAAACAATGTTCCGCTTCCTGCCAACGTTGAAGTTGAGCAAGGCCTTGGCCTTTAGCGCGCAAGGCTGAGAAAGAATCCGAATTAATTTTAAGGCATTGATCGAAGAAGTTTAACGCCGCACTGAAGTCCCGAGCGTCCAGACGACTAACCCCAAGATTCAAATAGGCATCATGATAGGTTGGATCCAGCTTAATGCAATCTCGAAGATATTTTTCGCCATTCGTTCGGTCCCCGGCAAGAACTTTGGCGAATCCAAGATTACAAAGAATCTCAAGTTTATTGGGTAAAGCTTGGTTTGCCTTTTCAAAATATTCGATCGCCGCTGCATACCGATCGTGTTGAAGGGCCTCCACCCCAAGTTCAAAGAGTGCATACCAGTTTTCTGGATTTCGCTCGCATTCCTCTTTTAGGAGTTTTTGATAAAGCTCAGTTTTTCCCTTTTCTCGAAAGGCTTCTTTCGTTTGGCCATAGTGATGAAAAAAGAGCGGAAGGGCTGGGGGTACTGGCGATTTTCCGGGTGACCATCCGGGCAAGCTTGGCTCGACGCTTTCATGAATGTGCCCCACGTATTTCACACCCTGCAAATTTTTGAAGAGACGAATACTGGGGTAGCAAACATAGCCCCTAAATCCCTTTTCCATTTCGGGATATTCCCCGTTACATTGGTGAAATGAGCTTAGATTAAAAACTCCGGCGTCATTCGTATAGGCCCGAGTATAAAACTGAAAGGCCACCCCATCTGTTTTCGTAAGGTCCTTAATTTTTTCGAAATCTTTTGGATCAATGCGTTCGTCTGGATCAATTTTTAAAATCCATGGCTGGGTAGCTTTTGATAAACTAAAATTCCTAGCTTCGGCAAAATTTCCGGGCCACGGAATTTCCCACACGAGGGCACCCTTCCC
>CAZSZT010000458.1:0-1729 GCA_964611175.1 uncultured Bacteriovoracaceae bacterium | reverse complement strand
CAAAGCGCTAAGTTTAAAAATAAAGAAGCTTGAAAAACACCTCTGAGAACCGCCGCGTTAGAAATCCCAAACCAAAAGTCTGCATGAAGATTAAGAAGAATGGCGAAAAAAATAGCTAAAAGCATATTCATCGCGGGCCCAGCGGATGCCACCCAAAATGCGCCCCAAGTTGATCGGAAATTTGAAGGATTGATTGGGACAGGTTTGGCCCAACCAAAACCAATGAATGCAATCACCAGCGTTCCGATAGGATCCAGGTGGGCAAGGGGGTTTAAAGTCAATCGCCCCTGGTGCTTCGCGGTATGATCGCCGAATTTGTAAGCCACGAAGGCGTGCGCCCATTCATGAAAGGTTAATGCCGGAATCAGGGCGGCGATGAGATACGGAAGCCTTTGGAAAAAGTCCGGTGAAAACAACATAACCTTATAGAAGCTCAAGAGGGATGGAGATACAATAAATTAAATGAATTCGTTAAAGCTCGCGAAAGAAGGTGGAGAACCGATTCGTAAGAATTGGTTGCCTTATGCCCGTCAGACGATTGATGACGCCGATATTGAATCGGTGGCGAGCGTTTTACGTCAGGAAATTATCACGCGAGGCCCGCGAGTCGAAGCTTTCGAAAAGGCTTTGGCCGAGAGAGTGGAAATGCCTTATGGATTGGCGTTCAATTCAGCCACAGCGGCCCTCCATGCGGCCATGAGTCTGTATGGTGTTCGGGAGGGTGTAGAAGTTGTGACCACTCCGAATACCTTTGTGGCCACATCGAATGCTGTTCTTTATTGCCAGGGGAAAGTTCGATTTTCTGATATTTCACAAACCACAATGAATTTGGATCCACAGAAATTAATGGATCTTCAGTCGGCTAAAATTGTGGTGGCTGTTGATTATGCCGGCAACCCTTGTGACTACAACGAACTTTCGAAGCTTCAGAAGAAATATGGATTCAAGCTCGTCGCCGATGCTTCTCATAGTCTTGGAGGTTCTTATGATGGCAAAGCTGTTGGAAGCTTGGCGGATTTGAGTGTTTTTAGCTTTCATCCCGTTAAGTCGATAACCACGGGAGAAGGGGGATTCGTCGTTTGCAAAGATAAGTCCGAATTTGAGTATTTAAAAAAATTTAGAAGTCATGGAATCGATAGAAATTCTTCGATCCCTGGGTATTACGAACAAGAACTCCTTGGGTTTAATTATAATGTGACGGATCTCCATGCAGTTTTAGGACTTTCTCAGCTCAAGAAACTAAATCAATTCGTCAAGCGGCGAACAGAAATCGCGGCCCAGTATTCAGAATATTTTAGAGATTCTGATTTTGTGGAAGTTCCCCATCTAACACCCAAAGCCAAATCATCTTGGCATCTTTATCCCTTGCGACTGAATTTGGAGCGTTTAAATCTCGATCGAACCGAGTTCTTGAGAGCCTTGCATTCTGAAAATATCGGAGCGAATGTTCATTATATTCCCGTCTACTGGCATCCCTATTACAAGGCGCTCGGCTTTTCCAAAGGGCTCTGTCCGATCGCAGAGAAAGAGTATTTACGAGAAATCTCCATTCCTCTTTTTCCTTCAATGACCGATGAGGATGTTAAAGACGTTTGTCGAGCTTTCGATAAAATTCTCACTATTTGCGCTCGGTAATCGCTTTGGGGCAATGCCGTGTCATTTTTTTAATTGTCAAGGGGCCATCGATACATCTAAAAATTTTTCATTCAAATTCCAAATCTTATGAAAA
>CAZSZT010000457.1:0-1780 GCA_964611175.1 uncultured Bacteriovoracaceae bacterium | reverse complement strand
ACCTAAGTGCCCTGACCCCTAGAAAAAGCATCGTGGTTTTGAGGAGTTAAAGGGAGTGATGAGATTCAGTGGGCATTAGGGCTGGCGCAACGATAGCTCTTTAATTCATGGAAGCGCTTCTTCGACAAGAAGAGCTGTATAAATAAGAGCGTCGCTGATGTATGGAACCCCTTGATTCGTATCCCTAGGAAGAATCTTGATTAGAAATCCCACGGCCACCCAGCCCGGAGGAAGAATGACTTGGGCCTGAAGAGGATCGATCGGATCACCGTCGCGATAAAGATTAGCCAGAGATTTTCTTTGAAGGTTCAAAAACTGAATATGATCCGGAGACGATCGTAATCCCATCGCTGTAAGTAAATAGTTTGTGGAATTCGAATTCGTAATTGAAAACTCCTGAGCATTTCTAAACTCGGCTCCTGGATATGAGGCAAACAGCCGAGTATCTGGCCGAAAACTTCCCGTTTGAGGATCAAATTCCCGCGCTCGAATGCCCAGGGTGACGGTGTTATTGCCCGCAATGGCAATCGACATTCCCGTGACAACGCTAAAGGCGGAACTTTTGTCTGAACTTAAATGAGGCTCTATCAAGGCATCGAATTCGTGAGGAGCCAACTCTCGTTGAACTTGTACCAGTTGGTTTGGGTCCAATTCGCTTCGATTAAAAGCTAAATACTGACCCGAATAAGCCTTCAAATAAACATGCGTCCCGTTACCTGCAACGAAAGTACTCGATCGCGGAGACCCTGAATTCCCATCCGTTCCACCGCAGGCGGCCACGGCCACACTGGCAAGAAAAGTACCCATGTATCGAGTTAAACTCATAATGTCCGAGGGTTAAAGGATGCAAATCAGATGCCAGAATTCAGGCCTTAATGACCCTATTTTAGCTGTATTTAACCCCCGATCTGCAAAAATTGCAGACTCACTTTATTTCCGGCAAAAATTTTGTGAATTTATCTTCACCAAGTTTCTCCCCTGAGGAGTGTTGAAAAAGGGGCCTTTTTCAACAGCGCCCCTGGGAAAGTCATAGAATCCGCTTACCAAAAGCGCTCAAGATCATTTCAACGGCCAGTTGAGCTGTGCGGTTTCCCATATCTAAGACAGGATTGACTTCAGTGACTTCCATCGAAATCATTTTGCCGGTATCGAAGACCATTTCCGAAGCCAGATGACCTTCACGATAAGTCACTCCACCCGGAACAGGAGTTCCCACGCCAGGAGCAAATTGAGGATCAATACAGTCAATATCGAAAGAAAAATGAAAGCCAATCGTTCCATCGCTCGCGATTCCAATCGCACGACGAATCACTTCCTTCAATCCATACTCATCGATATCTCGCATGGTAAAAGCTTTGATTCCGAGGCGCTTAATTGTTTCTTTCTCACCCGGGTCTAAGTCACGCAAACCTACTAAGGCAATTTTACTGGGGTCGATCATGGGTGTCCGATCGGCAATTTTCAAAAGCCTGGAATCCCCCTGACCGATAATATGCGCAACGGGCATTCCATGGATATTTCCGCTCAGCGTCGTTTCCGGAGTATTAATGTCCGCATGAGCATCGAGCCAAACAACACCAATACTCTGTTTTTTTTCCGCATAAAACTTTGAGATTCCCGCAACCGAGCCCATGGCGATTGAATGATCACCCCCCATAATCAAAGGAATATCTCCGTCCTTTAAAATGTTATAAACTTCGCTGGCGAGTTTTTTGTTAACCTCGACAATTTCATCGACAAATTTTGATTTTATTTCTCGACCGTCCAGAGCCTCCTGAAC
>CAZSZT010000456.1:0-1792 GCA_964611175.1 uncultured Bacteriovoracaceae bacterium | reverse complement strand
TAGACTTTTCCAAGGCATTCAAAAAAACTTCTACTGAATTTTTTTGGCCGACAGCCGATGGGACTGAAGGCGCCGACGACTCTTCCACGCTTCCCCCAAAGGTTTATTTTACGAGAAAACGCATGGCGACAGAACCCCCCTACCTGCGATAAGCTGGGTCGTCATGAATCTTTTGGTACTCATTCTCGAAATTCTCTTTACGGTTTTTATGCTGAGTATTCTCGGTCTCTACATCTTTTGGCTGCTTCTCACCTGGTCTTGGGCGCAGCATCAAACGAAAAATGACGCGGGGCAATCTCCTCGGTGGAAAGATGTATTATCGATGGCGTCCATCGAATGGGGAGCCGTTCTGACATTGGTCGCCACGCATCTTCAACGAGTCCATTTCGTCTATCGTGCCCCCCCCTTACGTTTTGAGGATGAAACCAGGCGGCAATGGCCGATTGTGTTTGTGCCATCCCTTCATACGGGTCGAGGTCTATTTGCGATACCGATTTGGCGTTTAAAGAAGAATTTTTATTCCAGCCTTTGGCCGTTCACATGGAAATCCTTTTTAAATTCTTCCAGCCTTTTGGAAGATGAGTTGGCTCATTACTTAACCGACCTCATTCAAAAAACGGAAGCGCCGTACTTTCGAATGATTAGTTTTGGAAGTAGCTATCCCATTGTGGCAAGAGTGTTGGAGCGCCCGGAAATCAAAAAACATTGCCGGCAATGGATCGGCATTTCGGCACCGTCCCAAATGAGCTCAACGATGACGTTCTTATCAAGTAAGCGGCTTCGGGAAGCTTATCAGAATACGGATTTGCCCCGTTTTCCCGATCTCCTTATTCGAGGAAGTAACGATAGTGTTTGTTACCCCGATGACGTTTGGAAAGCGGAACGTGAAGTCGTGATCTCTCCAGTAGGACATTATTCGGTTCTCCTGCATAGTACCTGTGTACGAACGCTGTTGGATGAAATGTCTCAATGAGTCTTACTTTAGTCACGGGAAAGGGCGGCGTCGGAAAATCGAGAATTTCGATTTTCCTTGCGGAATTACGGCCGAAATCTTTGGTAACCGAAAGCCATGCAGGGCTTCTCGAAGAACTCGAAAACTTAAATAAAAAGTCGATGCAACCTCGGTATCACGCCGTGACTCGCCAGGATCTTGCCGAAGCTTTTGTTTCAAAAACGGTCCGGTGGGCGGCCGTTGCTCATTTCATCGGACAATCCAAACTTTTTCAGAACTTACTTCGACTGGCGCCGAATCTTCATGAGCTTCTTTTGCTCCACTCCTGGTGTCAGATGTCTAAACAGGAGGATTTGATCGTCGATGCCCCTTCGACAGGTCATTTTTTAGCATTATTTGAATCCGTTCAAACAGCACGAGAACTCTTTGACGGCGGAAGTCTTCGCAAGATGGCCGAAGAGATCCATAAAGATTTTCAGGAACGTTCCGATATTCAAGTTTTAGCCGTAGGCATTCCGGAACATTCGGCCCTTGAAGAAATGAAATCTATTAAAAAAAATTTATCGAAGATCTACCCAAAACTTGCGATCGATTTTATTCTCAACCGAAAACATTCTAAGCCTCGATCCCAGCTTAACTTATCACCGAATCTGGAGGAACTCGCCTGGAAACGTCCGGAGATGGAAGAAAAACGAATAGAAGGATTAAATTTTAAGTGGATTCTTTCCGAGGGAGGTATTTCCTTTGCAAGCTAGCACTCATTTCATATGGGGACCGGGTGGAGTCGGGAAATCACATTTGGCGATACGTCTCGTCGCGAGGAATTCAAAGAAATCTTCC
>CAZSZT010000455.1:0-1792 GCA_964611175.1 uncultured Bacteriovoracaceae bacterium | reverse complement strand
CTGATCTGGCCGATATTTCTCTAGAGGAAGGTGTTGCCTCAACTTGGGCTTCTAGGTCCTTGCCATTCATCCATTTGTGTATAAAAACCCTTAAGGGTTATGCGAATCTGGATTTTATCTTTGGGCTTCTGGTTTCTAGCATCCTCCGTTTTTTCTCAACCGACGGACGAAAATCGGGTGGTTGAAGAAGATATTTCGGAAGAATTTAAGATCAGTTTTGAGGCAAAATTTCAATCTCATCTTCAATTGGCGCAGAGGTTTCCAAGCTCTGTCACGATCGGTGAATTAGTCGATTTTTATCAGGTTGATTTATCGGAACCTAACGCCGAAATCGCGAAGGAAGTCTTAAGAAACGATTTTAAGAAGGTCTTATCCATTATTTCTGATCATTATAGTTCGGCATTGCTCGGAAAAATTGACTTTCGTTCAATCGTTGAGGTCGTGGGAAAGGAGGCGTTTGATAGAGAAGTTTTACGAATGCTTCGTTCGGCAAATCGTTCTGGTGGGGTATTCATCGTGTTCTTATCCGATTATCTTCGAGCCCGTGCCAGAGAGGAAATGATCAATATTTTAATGGATTTTACTTTTAGTATGATGAGTCTCCAAAAGAATCCCTCATGGACCAAAATGAACGCCGATCAATCTAAAACAACTCAACTTTTTTTGAAAACAATTGAACTCGGGCTTCAGTATGCGCGTGATCATGGAGTTATATCGAGATATCATGTGGTTCGGCCGTTATCACGGCACTTCATTGATTCTAACTTATGGCGTTTTTTTTCGAATTCTCCTTCGGCTGACGAATTTTTGCAGCTTGCTATTTATTACCGGGATCTTGATTTAATTGCTTATGATACTCCTCCTTATAGCTATTTTAGTTTTGCGAGAAGGACTTTCCAACTTTTAACGAAAGCGCTCAAGGAGGCAGATCATGCGGGCGAGTATTTGTTTATGATGGGACAGTTTGCCGATATGCCCGAGGATATTTCTCCTGAATACAAAAAGGTAGCTGTCCGGGCGATTCAGTCAACCCTCAAGGATTTGATGCAGAAGAAGCGTGTTTTGCCTTTAGATATTCTCAATATTATTCGCCTTTATTTTAAGTTAACCGAAGAGAATCTACATAAATCGCAGCTTGGTAAAATGTTGGATCCTCGCACGATAGGGAACTCAACTCATTTATTAGAAAGCCTCGTGGTGCCGTTGGAGTCTCTTATGCACTCCGGTTTTTACGCTAAACGATCGGAATCCGCAGGCAACTTTTTTTCTAATCTTCTCGAGAGTTTTATTCTTAGAGAAAATGGAAAAGCAATACCAGCGGTTGCTGTGGATGCTCTTTATCGAATGGCAAGAATCGTAAGCCCCCATGACCTTGTTCCAAGAATCAAAGTCATTCCGGTTGACGCAGATTCTCAATTCATCGAACTGCGATCACAAGGCGAGATGGCTATCGCCGATTTTATCGGGGGAAAGGCGCGATTGATTCGGGCTGTTTTTAATCGGTGTCGTGGCTCTTAATCCAATTTATAGGCATCATCTTTACTGAGCGTTCGTTCGACCAGATCTTTTCCATCGTAGCTTTCGAGGCGAGTATGATCATCGAGAGTGGTTTGAATATGAACGGGACGTCTCCAACATTTATAGAGATTAACGAGAGTATCTTTAGCCGTTGTTAATTTAAGTTCTACTCCCTCGAATTCATGAAACAGATAAAGTTCCCCACGATTTTGGTAGTTCGCGTCGACGACAAAAATTCGTGGGCGGCCTAAATTCGTCAGTTGAAATAAAAGCT
>CAZSZT010000454.1:0-1794 GCA_964611175.1 uncultured Bacteriovoracaceae bacterium | reverse complement strand
CAGGTGAAAATTTCACCTGGCACCTAAGTGCCCTGACCCCTCCGAAAAGGCTAGCGTTTTCGGGGGGTTACGATAGTGTTTGAGTCCGGGCTTGTCTTTGAAGCGGGAGGTGGCGGAATGGAGGGTGGTGTCACCAAAGCCTCTACTCCTAAATTAATGAGCATCTGATACGCGAGATAGTTCGTCTTATAATCAATGGAAATTGGTTTGTACTCAATATCAGGAGTCACTCCCAAGTTTTCAATGGGATTTAAATCGACTCGCTCGGCAATGGATCCGGTCAACGTAAAGAGTTCCACTCCTAAAGCATTCGGATATTCCAAACGATTCACATAACCACCGGCTCCCGCCGTTCGAGATCCAAGAATCAAGGCCCGTTTATTGTCTTGAAGAATTGCCGGAAAGAAATCCCCTCCCGAAAAATCGAGGTTGTTCGTTAAAAGTAAAATCGGTTTCGTAAAACGATTAAGAGATGGATTAATGCGATTCACCCCAAAAAGATAATACGGATTGGTAAGCCGTCGCCCCGCATTCCACTCGTCAATAATGAATCGGTAAAAATCGATCACATAACGAACGAACTGATATGAAACCGGATATCCTGAAATCGTCGGGCCAAAAAGCCATTGAGCCTGAAAATCATTTTGAACAAGTTCCAATATCGGCAGATTTTGAGTGGCTTCAAAAACCTCCGCCTGGGTGATGGTCATTCGGTGTTTCGGCGTGACCATGGCCTGATCGCTCAACATCGAGACCAAGGCATACAGATAAAAAACAGATCCACCTGGATTATTCAATTGGTCAATGACCAATGCGTCACAAGTCTTTTCAAAACGATTGACGAGACTTGCAAATTCCAAAACAGCGGCGTCCGGATTCTCCGGGACATAGGAAGGAATCCGAACATAACCAACAACTTTTCGATCGGGGCTCAAATAAACATACGCATTAAAAATATCCGTTTGATCTGACTCCCAAATTTTTGGACCCAACGGAGGAACATACGACGTACGCCCGCCTAAAACATAAGGATTATCGATTTTACTCTGTGCCCGGAATAAATCCCAATCCGCATAGATCATCTGCATTCCCTTAAAATGAGAAGCAAGATCAGTCGGCCCCCCTGGCGATACGGAAGCCATTTTACGACTCTCCATCGAGTCATAATTAATTCTCTCGGGCGTATATTCCCAGTCGAGTTCGTACGTATGTTCTTCTTTTGTCAGTTGTGAACTGATGGTGATGGTTACCGGTCCACGCGGAACTGTCATTCCTCTTTTAGCGCTCCGACTCGTCAGATACATTTCGGCTAATGCCTGGTCCGTCTCTTCGGAATTCAAGCCAATTTCGCCCTTCAAAGCCTGAATCACCTCCCCGAGCGAAACGCCGTCCATCGCTAAAACTTCATCGCCTTCGATGAAAGGAAAGTTCGGACCTGAGAGTTGACCTGAAAAGGAAGAGATGCGGCTTCGGTCGAGTAAAACCGAACCGCAACATGGTAATCTTTCGTTGAATGAAAGAACTCTCTTAATACTTCATGATAATCCTTAACCGTGATAGCGGAATTCGAGAGCACCTTCTGTCTGGCCACCTCGATCTGTTCCTTGAGATCCCAACCCGCAAATTTCTTTTTCCAAGCCTTCGGGGCGTAACCGACTTGAAAAATGCTCTGAATATAATTCAGATTTTGAGCCATCTCGTCTTTTAAAAATTGGCGGCTCTCGTCGGTATCTTGGGCGAAAACACCCGAACCTATGATTCCTAATGCCAGGAATAACTTAAATCCCTTCTCAA
>CAZSZT010000453.1:0-1796 GCA_964611175.1 uncultured Bacteriovoracaceae bacterium | reverse complement strand
GATCGACATTCCAGGCTTGAACATCCACCGGAATTTTTCCAACGGCCTGAACGGCATCCGTATGAAAAATAATCTCCTTTTCTTTGGCTATTTTCCCAATTTCGGCAATGGGATTAATCGTTCCAATTTCATTATTGGCCGCCATGATGGAAATCAAAATCGTCTTATCCGTAATCGCATTTCTTAAATCTGAAATTCTAACCATTCCGTATTCATCCACCGGGAGAAAGGTCACTTCAAAGCCTTTGGTTTCCAAATACTTGGAGGTATCCAAGATCGCTTTATGTTCCACGGCTGTCGTAATGATGTGATTGCCCTTTGGGCTGTACATTTCGGCAATTCCACGAAGCGCCAAATTATTGGATTCAGTGGCACCCGATGTGAATACGATTTCTTTGGGATCCGCTCCAATAAGGTCTGCAATTCTGGCACGTGCATTTTCGACCGCTTCCTCGGCTTGCCAGCCAAATTGGTGGTTACGGCTTGCGGCGTTTCCAAAATTGGACGTAAAAAATGGCATCATGGCCTCTAAAACAGCCGGATCCAGAGGGCTTGTGGAGTGGTAGTCCAGATAAATAGGAGGCTGTAAATTCTTGATCTTAGACATTTGACGTCCGACTTCCGTTCTTGTTTGTTTAGGTGTGAGTGCTTCCGTCATTTGTATCAGCTTTTTTTTTGTTTAAACCTAGGTTATCAGCTTTTAACAGCAATTTAATCATCTCAAACTTAACGTCAACGTTAAGTTTAAACTAACACAGTGGAGATAAAGATCAATGCCCAGACGTCGCCCCAATAAAGCCCCTTTACTCTGGCCCCTTCCTCCGCGAGCCCTTCGTCTGACCCCGCCATTTGCTCTGGTTCATGGGGGCTTAGGTCCGGGAGACACGGTCGGACATCGAAACGGAAGACCTGTCTGGTTACTTAAAACGATCAACGAAATTGCCCGAAAAGTGGGCAAGCATCTTCAAGATTCCTCGGCCCTCGAAATTTGTCATGAAGGCGTGCAACTCCTTGAAAGAATTCCCATTTTTAACGCTGGTTTGGGATCAAAGCTCCAGGGTGACGGAGTTGCCAGGCTTTCAGCTTCCGTGATGGATGGGTATCGGCAAAAAATGGCGGCGGTTTCGAATCTTCGCGGATTTGTTCATGCCTCGACCGTGGCCTTACGTCTCTTAGAGGAAAAAGACAGACTTCTCGGCGGAGTCGAAGCCAGCCAATACGCCTTAGGTTTAGGACTAAAGTTAGAAACTCCGGTGACGGAGCAACGAATTCGTGAGTGGGAAGAAAAGAAGTTTGGCCGAACAGGCACCGTCGGTTGTATCGCCATCGATTCCGACGGTCATACAGCTGCCATGACGTCGACTGGAGGAAAAGGAATGGAAACGCCGGGACGCATTTCAGATTCTTGCACACCTGCGGGAAACTATGCGAATCCGTTCGGGGCGATCTCATGCACGGGCGTTGGGGAAGAAATCCTTGATGCCTGTTTGGCGGCAAGTGTGCTGACTCGCCTTGAAGATGGAAATTCTCTTGAAAATTCCGTTCATAAAACGATTCGAGCTCATTCCAAAAAGCGTTTTGGTCTTATCGCCCTCGATCATCGTGGAAGAGCACTCGTTCATGCAACGAAAGGAACGCTTACTTTTGCGGTGATCACACCCACGAAGATTTATTCGGGTTTATTTTACTCGGACTGGAGAACGGTCTTGGAAGAGTCTTCAAGTTCTTTAAGCTCTTCGTCGATTCGAGCCATCGTTGCCAGATGTTGAATGACCGCCGCCTTTTCTCGCGCGGAA
>CAZSZT010000452.1:0-1806 GCA_964611175.1 uncultured Bacteriovoracaceae bacterium | reverse complement strand
GCGAAACCGGACCTACGCTTGTTTTAGAGGAAGGATCCAAACACTCTCTTTCGTCCTTAGGCCAGGTATTGCAGTCAGCGCTGAGTAAGGAGCAGGCGGGATAAAGCGCCCCCCCTATTTCCGCATTAAAAGACCTTTACACCTCCTTCTGGATCCCTTTAAAACATAAAGATTATGGCCGTCCCGAAGAAAAAGGTTTCTCGCTCGAAAGGTAAAATGCGACGTTCGCATTATAAATGCCACAGACCCGCTCTTTCCACTTGCCCGAACTGTAAAGCTCTTATGGCGCCTCATCAGGTTTGTAGTTTTTGTGGTCGCTATAAGGGAAAAGAAGTTCTTGGCGAAATTGCTTAGAAAATAAGAGATGTTCCCAAAAAAGAATGAGGCGGAGGCTGCGGATTGAAAATAACGATCGCTCTCGATGCTATGGGTGGGGATTTCCTTGCGATTCCGAATCTGCAAGGAGCGTACACCGCCCTTCAGCGAAGCCTCGGCGAAAATCGGGAATTAAAGATTTTTCTTTGTGGTCCGAAGAGTCAGATTCTTGGTTCTTTAAAAGCGGCGGCGGAAGATCCGGCGGTCGCTCCGGATTTTAAAATTGATATACCGACTTTCGAAAGATTTTTAGCCAATGGTTCTTTGGAAATAGCGGATTGCACGCAAATTGTGGAGATGGGTGAGAGCCCCTCGAATGCGGTTCGAGCAAAAAAAGATTCCTCACTCGCCAAAGCGTTTCAACTTGTTAAAGAAGGCAAAGCCGGCGCCATGATTTCGGCGGGAAATTCCGGGGCGGTGATGGCTTATGGGATTTCGGTTCTTGGCCGGCTTCCCGAGGTTCGTCGACCGGCGATTTTATGTCATTTTCCATCAAAATCGGGAATTACCGTGCTTCTCGATATGGGAGCGAATGTGGATTGCACGAGTGAACAGCTTTTTCAATTTGCCGTGATGGGAAAGACCTATTTTCAAACGATGTTTGAAAAGACGGAACCAAAGCTTGCGTTGCTTAATATTGGAGAAGAAGAAGGCAAAGGAAACGATCTCGTCAAAGCGACCCATGCGATCTTGAAGACTCATATGTCTGAAAACTACGTTGGGTTTGTCGAAGGTCGGGATTTGATGAAAGGCAAAGTTGACGTGATTATCTGTGACGGCTTTGTCGGTAATATTGTTTTAAAAACGGCGGAAGGTGTTGCTCAAGTGGTAAAAGAAACATTAAAGGAGGAGTTTTCTAAAAACTTAGTCTGGGGTCTTGGGGCTTGGCTTGCGAAAGGCGGTTTTGTGGCGATGAAATCCAAACTTGATTATCGCGAATATGGTGCCGCGCCGTTGATCGGTCTTTCGGGCTTAGGTTTGGTGGCGCACGGATCCTCCGATGGAAAAGCCATCAGCTCGGCGATTCGAATGGCTGAACGCTATGTGGAGCATCAATTGATGGAAAAGATGACCAACGCCTTTCATGAAATGGGCAATACAAAGAACCTTCTTAATGCCGTGGCGAACGGTACGAACGGAAGTGTATGAGTTTTTGTTCACTCGAAAATCAAGTGGCATTAGTCACGGGCGCTAGCCGGGGGATTGGCGCGGCGGTAGCCAAGCGGTTAGCCGACGCGGGCGCAACGGTTCTCATCAATTATAAGTCGAACCGAGAAGCTGCCGAAAAAGTTCTCGCGTCGATTCAAGGCAAATCTCCAAAATCGGAAATTTGGGGTTTCGATGTTTCAAACGAAGACGAGACCGATCGAGCTTTTCAAGAAATTTCTAAAGAATTTGAGAACTTATCGATCCTTGTTTGCAACGCGGGAA
>CAZSZT010000451.1:0-1808 GCA_964611175.1 uncultured Bacteriovoracaceae bacterium | reverse complement strand
CCCTGACCCCTCCGAAAAGGTTGGTGATTTCGAGGGGTTAGCGGAGGTCGTGGCAGCGGATGCTTTGGTGGTCGTCGGCTTTGATCGTGATTTGGCCAGAATAAATATGAGACGATGTTTCGCAGCGGATAAAATGCGTTCCTTCGCTTAAGTGAAGGCCCCTTGCTTTTGGGCCAGGAACGGTCCCGATTAATTTGTTGTTGATGAAAAGATTAGCGAAACCCTCCGATGGAGCAATCACATCGATGATTCCAAAGCCCTGCTTTTTTGCTGGAGCTTTTTCAACTTCCTTTTTCTGAGTCTTAGGTTTCTCGGGTTTAATATCGTTCAATGTTTTATCGACAACCGATCCTTCCTTTTTTGGTGGAGGGATGAGTTTTTTTGCATCGGGAAGAATTTTTTCTAAGGGCTTAGGCTCTGGAAATTGCGGGCTCAATTCTGGTGGTACGTTCTCCGGTGCGTGAATTGGCTCAGCGATTTGCGGAGGCTCGGGTGTTTCTTCCTTTTGATTCGCCGTTTTTTCCTGGGGCGGTATTTCCGGAGAAGGTCGCAACCAAAAGACAAGAACCATTAAAAGGATACTTAAAATCATTAATCGGGGAAGCCAGGACGATCGGGGGCTTTCTATCTTTCGATCGACCGTTAGGGTTTGTTCTTCAAGAGCTGAAAGCGAATCTTCATCTTGAGAGCCGGATGGATTTCTTTTGAAGGCGATATGAGTTCTTGCATTTTTAATTTGATCTTTCGGAGAAGAGGGAATTTGAGCGAGAGCTTCGAGGAGACGATTTTTTTCGTTTTCGATGGCGTCTGCAAACAGCATTCTCATAAATGCCGAGAGCTCGTGGGAACCATACGTCATTTGCTTGTCGTAGGCAAAACGCACAAGGTCTCCAAGCATCTCACCGGCGGAAGCATAACGATCTTCAAGATTTTTACCTAAAGCCTTTAAGACGATTCGATCGAGTTCCGCAGGAACCAAAGGATTTTTTTCGGACGGAGGATTCACTTTTCCCTCTTTTACTCGCTCCAAAGTTTCCATATCTGTTTTCGCCCGAAAAAGTCGCTCGGAAGTTAAAATCTCATGGAGGATCACGCCACAGGCATAAATGTCACTTGCCTGCGTGATGATTTTTCCGGAAGCTTGTTCCGGAGACATATAACTAAATTTTCCTTTGAGGACGCCGGCTTCTGTTTTTGAAATTTTCGAAGCCGCCTTGGCAATTCCAAAATCTAAAATTTTCACCTCACCCTCGTAAGAAACGATGATATTTTGAGGGCTCATGTCGCGATGAATGATCTCCAAAGGCGTTCCGGCGGAATCCGTTTTTCGATGGGCGTAATCGAGGCCTTTTAAAACCTCGGAAACAATCATGACCGACTGATCCACCGCCAAATGCATATTTCGAGAAGACAGATTTCGGGTGATATCTCTTAAGTTTTTTCCATCGACATACTCCATCGTGATATAAAGTGTCTCATCGATTTCGCCGAGTTCATAAATTTGCACAATATTCGCCTGAGTCAGTTGGGCTGCGATTTTAGCCTCATCTTCAAACATCTCGACGAATTCGGGGTCTTCGCTTAAGTGATGAAGAATTTTTTTAATCACCACGATTTTTTCGAATCCACGGACTCCAAACTGCTTGGCTTTGAAGATTTCGGCCATTCCACCAACGGCAATTCGCTCCAACAGAAAGTAGTTTCCGAAAGGTTGGACATGAAATGACGGGGTTTTTTCCATGACGCGTGCTATCCTTACGATATCATAAAGAATAAGCCATGGCCCAAAGTTTTCAAAAGCGATCGCA
>CAZSZT010000450.1:0-1824 GCA_964611175.1 uncultured Bacteriovoracaceae bacterium | reverse complement strand
CAAAAACAACCACACAAGCTTCTGGATCTTTATCCTGGAGAAGTTTGAGGAGCATGGTTGCAAATCCCATCACGGCATGGGAAGGCCGTCCCTTTGAGGATAAGGGTTGAAGGGCGTGATAGGCGCGAAAAACAAAGGCACTTGCATCGATTACAGCGATTGATTTTGTAAAATCGAATGAAGAGCCCACGAACAATTAATCGGATTTGGACGTTGTTGCCGCCGCTCGTTTTTTTGCTAGTTTTTCAAGTTCAGAAACGCGTCGTTGAAGGCGTTCAAAATCTTTTCGTCGGGTAAGATCTAACTTTTGAAGCAAGAGATTAAAACCCGCACGGGCCCCGACTTCTAAATCTTTTTTAAGCCCTTCCGCTTGTTTGGCCAAAGCCGTTTGACGTAAGTGTTTGGCATTTTTAATGAGTTTTTGAACATTTTTAATTTGTTGTTCTCTAAATTGCTCCGTGGATTTCATAAGCAACTTAAATTGTTTTTCAGCCGTTTTTTCCGCCGCGCTTACTCTTTTAGATATTCCATTCAATTGTGTTTTAAGATTTTTCATTATTATTTTCTCCATCTTCGTTCTTATTTTTAGGACCTCTGCCGATCGTTCCTAATTTAATTTTTTTAAGATTCGAAATTTTTTCGTTTCTTGCCAGAGTGGCAAAAGCTCTCAATACATCACCTTCAATTTTGTTATCTTCCACGTCTTTTTTTAAAATATCAAAGGCTTCCCGAACGCTAAATCGATGAAGCCTAAAGGGACGCTCTGAGATTAAAGCATCGAAGCGATCTAAAAGAAGTAAAATATCTAAAATCAAGGAATTCGTCTTGATTCCCCGTGGATAGCCCTTTCCGGCCCGATCTTCATGGTGGTGAAGGGCCACTTCCGCGCAAAGATGATTTAAGTCGCCCCAATAAGAACCGTTTAGAACATAACTTGCCAAAGGATGCTCCAAAATCGATCTTCTTTCTGCATCCGTTAGGGTTTCTTTCTTTTCAAGAATATTCGGTGCCACGCGAGTTTTTCCGAGATCATGAAACAATAGCGCTTGAAAGGTCTTCCGGAGCGTTGGCGCGGAGTGGATCCAAAATTCCAAAAGCCGAGCGCCTACGAGAGCGATCACGAGAGTATGCCGATAGGCGTAAGGATCTCTTTCGCGTTGAAATTTTAATTCGTCAAAAATGATAGATGGCGCCCAGATTTCGCCAACCCATTCCCGAAAATCGTGAACCCAATTTCCTAGAATGGTTTTGTAAGGTTCGATTTCGCTTAGACTTTCAAAATCTTCGAGGAGAATCGAAGCCTCTTTAAATTTTGTTTTCTTCTTCAAATAATCATGGGTCATAATGGCTTTTTTGGCCCATTCCAAGATATCCACTTTCGAACTTAAAAGTACGTTTCCGCGGAGATCTTTAAGAGGCTGAGCGAGTTGTAGATTCACTTCTCGAAAGTATCAAGATTTCGGAAGTCTTCAAAGATGTTTAGATGCTCTCCAGGAGAGGCTCTCATTTGTTTCGTTACATGCCGGTTATTTTGGCTAGGAATGACGAATTCGATGAGATGGTCACCGGAAGGTAGACGCAGCGCTTTAACGGGTGTTTCGTAACTTGCTCCCGCTTGAAGTTGCGGAAATCGTACCGAGGAATACGGAAGCGTATTAATGGTAACAAACGCTTGTTGGGGGAGCCAACTCGAAAGGAAAAGAAAAAAGCACAGAAACACCAAAGGTTTATATATTTTTTCAAACTTAGATGTTCGTGGGCTGATCTCGGTTTGTCTTCGTTCTCGAACACTTTGTTTTAAAAACTCGGCCGGCGGAAGCGGGT
>CAZSZT010000449.1:1282-1828 GCA_964611175.1 uncultured Bacteriovoracaceae bacterium | reverse complement strand
TTAACTGAAGCCCTCCATTCCGCATAAGAAATCTTAAACTGG
Source organism: uncultured Bacteriovoracaceae bacterium (assembly GCA_964611175.1). Classification (GTDB taxonomy): domain Bacteria; phylum Bdellovibrionota; class UBA2394; order UBA2394; family UBA2394; genus CAZSZT01. Next base: position 1,786 of record CAZSZT010000449.1, on the reverse strand, counting down.
CGTTTCGCTTCCGAAAGCTTTTGCCGAAGTTCTTCACGTTCCGCATGAGCTACTGAACTCCATTTTTCCTTCAGCCGGCTCCAATCAAAATGAAGGGATTCCCACTGAGCTAAGGCTTTATCGACGGTTTCCGAAATACTTATCATCTGCTTTGAATCCGATCGAACACGACTTCGTTGAACTTGAATCTTTGCACGATAGATTTCTACCGGGGGTGTCCTCTTAAGGTGAAAAGCCTGTCTCAATAAATACGCCCCATAAATAACCCATTTTGCGGGATCATAATGATAAAAACGATGTCCATTTCTGTAATCAAAAGGAAATTTATGATGAAAATTGTGCCATCCCTCCCCTTGTGCAAAAAGGGAGCAGATCAATGAATCGCGAGCGGTTATCTCGGTTGAGTACGGACGTCTTCCAAAATAATGTGCGTAAGAATTAATAAAGAAGGTGCAATGATTCACCACAAATAACCGGGTCAATCCACCCAATAAAAAACAGGCT
>CAZSZT010000449.1:0-1272 GCA_964611175.1 uncultured Bacteriovoracaceae bacterium | reverse complement strand
TGGGATATTTGAAAAATCCGACGTCATATCGGCGCCTAAAATCCACCCCATATGAGCCCACCAGAAACCTCGCTTAATATTATACGGATCCTTCTCCGTGTCCTGAAATTTATGATGACGTCGGTGATCCGAGCACCAGGTGAAGGCTGAACCTTCCGAAGTCGATGTCGCTCCAATCAGTCCCAGGAATTTCATCAAGAAAGACATTTGAAAGCCACGATGAGTAAGCCCTCGGTGATAACAAACATCGACGCCAATCGTTCCGATAAGGAACATAAAGATAAATACCGCAATCTCCTGCCAATGAATCCCTCCTCCTAAAGCGACAAAAATGGGCCACGCCGCCAGGCCCAAGAGATGAATCGGCACAAAATACGAGATATTGATCCAATTCGGTTTAAACGGACTCTGGCTTGTTGAAATTTTAAGTGGAGAATTCGATGCCGATTTATTCATGATTTCACTCTACCGGCAATTGGGCGCAAAAGTCCTGCCAATTTATGGGAAGTTCGGCGGGCTTAGGGCTTAGTGTGGCAAGTCGTATTTAACACGGCTATGGAATGAGCCATTTGGCCTCATTTGCCCAAATCTTGAAAATGAGATAAATAAGATGCAGTTTTTAAGGGTTTAAATCGTGTTTCGAATACACCATCACTGGCGTGAAAAGATCATTTTAAGGCTCGTCTTAGCGTGCGGATTCGCTCTTGTTTCACCCTTTCGCACCGCCGAAGCCATTTATTCGTATGATCGTTTTCCAGCGGACGAGGGCGCGTCGAGCGTTCCTGATGATCGTCTGAGCAATAAATCTCCTGAGGAACTGTTAGAAATTTTTCTTAATCCCGAGAACTCAGGCGGTGCATCGAGCAGCCATGCCGCCAATGAACTCTTAAAACTCCCGGAAGAACATCCGTTTTGGGCCTCCGAGACCTTTCGTCGGGCCAAAGACGAATTGATTCGGATGATTCGAAATAACAACTCCACTTCCTACTCGCCCCCATTAAATGCATCAAAACTTTACTTCAAGGGGCCGGTGGTTGCTAACGACTTAGAAACTTTTTTTGAAATCATCACCGATTTGAATGTCAACTACACCTATCGGCTCTTTTTGATCGAGGGGCTTCGTGAAGCGTCCATAAATGGAAAGGAACTCCCTTTAACAAAGGATTTTATCCAGAAAACCATGAATGAGTATTTACGGCTTTCCGCTAAAGGCATTGAATTCTATGACGACTCGAGATTGATTTTTTTAATTTATAAGGCCATGGGTCTATC
>CAZSZT010000448.1:0-1830 GCA_964611175.1 uncultured Bacteriovoracaceae bacterium | reverse complement strand
ATTCTTTCGTCCAACCTTCCGGCAAAGAAAAAAGACGATGAATAGGCAGAATCCCAAATCCTGGGCTTTTCATATTGGTGAAATAGCCTTGAACGTATTTTGTCTTCGGAGATTTTTCTTCCTGGGAATAGTGCAAGGCTGTTTCATATCGATGATGTCCATCGGCAATGAGGACGGGATGAGACTTAAGTAAATTTGAAACGGCTTGAATATCTTTCGACTCCTGAATGAGCCAAACGCGTCTCTGCACATCTCGATCATGAGGAATCGACATCTTAGGTGAAGCCTTGGAAAGCCTTTGATAAATCTTTTCTAAAATCAGGTCCGAATCATCATAACAAAAAAAGATTTGAGAAAGCTCCGCTTGGATAGATTTCAAAAGGGCAAGCCGATCAACCTTAGGTCCTGAAAGAGTATACTCATGAGGAAGAACTTCTTTTTTATCAAAGGGTGTCGGCTCCAAAAGTCCCACAAAACCGATTCGCTTTCTTTTCTCGCCTTCAACGTCGAAACTTTCTTCAAGGAGATAAAACGCATTCTCTTTACCGGTTTCAAAAATTTCAGCCTTTTTCCATTCGCTCATCCGAGCCCTCATTTTTTCGTATCTCTCGGGATCTGCCGCATCATCACATAACGTAAGATTCACCGAATTATAAGGATGCTGCGCCTTTAAGGCCGAATGCTTTTCTCCCGAAATCACATCATAAGGGGGAGAAATCACTTTCTCTAATTCCGCTTCAAATTTCTGAGAATAGGTAAAGGCTTTAAAAGGGATGACATTAGGCATGTTTCGACTCCATAGAAGCTCGCAAATGGGTGTAGGCTTTCATTCCGATATCCCTCCGATAGGTAATCTTATCTTGAAAGGGAAGGGATTCAATAAAGGGATACAAGAGTTTTTGGCAATCATAGAGACGCGGTTGAAGAGTATTGACTGAAAAAAGTCGACCTCCGTTGGCGGTCCATTGAGTATTTTCCAATTTGGTTCCCGAATGAAAAATTCGTACATCCTTCGGTGGATGCTCCATTCCACGAAGGTCAAAACCTCTTTGAGGCGAGTCCGGATAACCTTTAGCCGCTACAACAATCGTTAAGCTCGTTCCATTTTCATTCTCGACGATCGGCTCAGAAGAGACTTTTGCGGCTTCCATTAAATGAGGAAGAGGAGTTTTTATCATCGGTAATAGAGCCTGAGTTTCAGGATCTCCCATTCGGCAATTAAATTCCAAAACATAGGGCTCGTTCTCGACGATCATAAGCCCCATAAATAAAAAGCCTCGATAATAAAGATTTTCTTTTTGGAGGCCCGAAATGACTTTTGCAACAATTCGACTGCGGACCTTTTGATCTAAGACAGAACTAAAAATAGGCACCGGGCAATACGCCCCCATTCCCCCCGTGTTTGGACCCCGATCATTTTCGAGTAGTCTCTTATGGTCCTGAGCAGCGCCCATGAATTGAAAATTCTCACCATCAATCATTACAAAATAAGAAATTTCCTCACCGGGAAGAAATTCCTCCACAACGACCTGTGGATGCTCTTTCAAAGATTTTTCTGCAAACTGAAGGGCCTCTTCTTGGGAAGACCCGATCCAAACCCCTTTTCCAGCGGCAAGCCCCGAAGCCTTAATGACATAAGGAGCTTGAAAATTTTTTAAAGCCTTCTTTATTTCGGAAATTTCAGAATGAGTTTCGTAGCGGGCTGTTGGAATTTCGTGTCGAATACAAAAGTCTTTGGCAAAAGTTTTATCCGTTTCAAGTCGGGCAGCTTCGCGAGTTGGGCCGAAACAGGCGATCTTATGCTCGTTTAAAAAATTAGCGATTCCTTCA
>CAZSZT010000447.1:0-1843 GCA_964611175.1 uncultured Bacteriovoracaceae bacterium | reverse complement strand
GTCCGCGTGACCAAAAAAGCAAACAAAAAACCAACGGTCGTTGCCGTGCCGGCCGACACGCATCCAAGAACCAACGAATTCCAAAGGCTTTGACGTAACCATGATTTTTGAAAAATCATGAGATAAGAAGCCCAAGAAAAAAAACCGTTTTCACTTAAAGAAAGTTTAAAGGTGGCAAATAAAGGATAGAGAATGAAAAGTCCCAGAAGAACAAAGAGCGCAACGGATGAAAAAAAAACAATCGGGTCGGATCGATTTTTCAAGGAAAGCTTGCCTTAACCCTTAATCATTTCATTCCAAAGATCGACTAAACGCTGCTTATTTTTTCCCGCCCAAACAATATCGGAGTCAACGAGCTTAAGATCTTTGGGAAGGAGTTTTGCCGAGGGGTTTTCCGCCCCATGAGTTAAGATCGGAGTCGCGTAGTCTTTCATCAGAATTTCGGAAGGCGTCTTTGTGAACATCCAGTCAAATAACTTTTTCGCAAGTTCAAGTTGTTTTCCGTTTTTAATAAGAGAAATGGCATCGACTTCATAGCCTGCTCCGTCCTGAGGAAACGTAATTTCAAGGGGCGCTTTCGAATCGTAAATGAGTTTTAAAATATCGTGAGCATAACCAATTGCAACGGTACCTTCCCCAATGGCAACATTTTTTGCGGGAGCGGCCCCGGAACGTGTATATTGAGATACATTTTTATGAAGATCTTTCAAAAATTCGAAAGCACCGGACTCTCCATTTTTCGTGATCAGAGTCGTAAGGACATTATAGGCTGTTCCGGAAGTTCCAGGATTTGAGATTTGAATTTCGTTTTTCAATTTTGGGTGAGTCAGATCCTTCCAGGAAGTCGGAGCCTGAAGTCCTGCTTTTTTAAGTTTTTCTCTATTGGAGGCAAACGCCAAAGTTTCAAGGAGAAATCCTGTCCAGTAATGCTCGGGATCTCGATATTGTTTGCCGATTTCTTTAGCCGTTGTAGGTTCATACGGTGTTGTTAAACCTTTTTGCTTGGCTTCCTCGTGGCCGAGTCCAACTCCGCCAAGCCAAATGGAAGCTTGGGGGTTATTTCTTTCGGCTTCGATTCGAGCGGCGGCTTCCCCAGTCGAGAGGCGAACAAACTCAACTGTAATTCCCGTTTCCTTTTGAAAGGCATCCAAAATCTTTCGGGCAAGTTCTTCATTCATGGTCGTATAAACAAACAAATGGTTGGTTGATGATTGGGGTTTGCAGCCTATAAAGGCCAAAAGAACGACAGGGATTAAACAAAGAATTTTCTTCATAATGGTCTCATCCATACTGAAAAAACCCCTTCATTTTAAGTTAAATAATGCTTAAAAAACGCCTTCCTAACCTAATGCCCTGCGGAAAAACGGTCTTTTTCTTGACTCCTGGGGCTTTGGCCCTAATTTCTTAATAGAGTTATTTAAATCTGAAGAAAGGTTTTCATTATGGGACGATGTGTTGGAATTGACTTAGGAACAACGAATTCAGTCGTAGCAATTATGGAAGGCGGCCAGCCTAAAGTGCTGACGAACGAAGAAGGGGGACGAACGACCCCATCGGTCGTGGCCTTTACGAAGGACGGCGCGAAGCTCGTGGGTCAGGTCGCAAAGCGTCAGGCTGTTACAAACCCCAAAAATACGATTTTTTCGGCGAAGCGTTTTATTGGACGAAATTTTGACGAGTCTACCCAAGAACAAAAGAGAGTCCCTTATAAAATCGTTAAAGGCGATAAAGGAGATCCTCGTTTTGAAATTGTTGGCAAGGCCTATACTCCGCAGGAGATTTCCGCTCAAGTTTTGATGAAATTAAAGAAGGCGGCCGAGGATTATCTTGGCCAGTCGGTAAC
>CAZSZT010000446.1:0-1856 GCA_964611175.1 uncultured Bacteriovoracaceae bacterium | reverse complement strand
AGCGGTTTTTAAAGCTTCCAAGGCTTGTTGGGATACGCGAGAATGTTCCGTCCAAAAGGCTTTCAAATCCCGCAAGCGTTGATTTTTTTCTTCAATATTCGACCTTGCGAGAGGAATTTTCCCTCGAATGGCGCCACTTTCAGACAAAAAGGCATTCACCCCTATCACAGGTAATTTTCCGGAGTGTTTAAGCTTTTCGTAAAGCATAGACTCTTCTTGAATCCGTGAACGCTGATACTGAAGTTCCATGGCGGCCAAAACGCCCCCGCGATTTGAAATTCGTTCGAATTCTTTTAAAACCTCTTCTTCGACGAGTTTTGTTAGCTCCTCCAGGACGTAAGAGCCTTGCAGAAAATTTTCCGTTCGACTGGTTCCAAATTCTTTTTGAATAATCATTTGAATCGCCATCGCTCGGCGCACACTTTCTTCCGTCGGCGTCGTAATCGCTTCATCATAGGCGTTCGTATGAAGAGAATTACAATTGTCATAAATGGCCGTTAAGGCCTGAAGAGTTGTTCGAATATCATTAAACTCAATTTCTTGCGCATGCAAACTACGGCCGGATGTTTGAATATGATATTTAAGTTTTTGAGACCGTTCGTTCGCACCATAAAGATCTCTCATCGCCACGGCCCATATTCGTCGCGCGACTCTTCCAATCACGGAATATTCGGGATCTAAACCATTTGAAAAAAAGAAGGAAAAATTGGGTGCGAAATCGTCGATTTTCATTCCGCGAGACAAATAATATTCGGCAAGCGTAAAACCATTCGAGAGTGTTAGAGCAAGCTGAGTAATCGGATTCGCGCCTGCCTCGGCAATATGGTAACCCGACACACTGACAGAATAATAATTTCGAATATTGTTCTTGATAAAATATTCTTGAACATCCGCCATCATTCGAAGACCAAACTCCGTGGAAAAAATGCAGGTATTTTGAGCCTGATCTTCCTTCAAAATATCCGCTTGGACCGTTCCACGAACACTTGAAAGCGTTTCTTTTTTAATCTGTTCTTGTTCGTCTGAAGTCGGTGCGCGCCCCCTTTTTTGCTCAAACTTCTTGAGCTGTTGATTGACGGCCGTATTCATAAACATAGCCAAAATGATTGGGGCGGGTCCATTGATGGTCATCGAAACAGAGGTCGCTGGATCGCAAAGATCGAAGCCGTCATATAAAATCTCCATATCTCGCAGGCTGGCGATACTGACGCCTGACTCGCCTACTTTCCCGTAAATGTCGGGTCGCAAATCTGGATCATCGCCGTACAGGGTCACGGAATCAAAAGCCGTCGAAAGGCGTTTAGCGGTATCGTGACGAGATAAATAGTGAAAGCGTTTGTTCGTTCGTGCTGGAGGCCCCTCACCGGCAAACTGGCGTCTCGGTTCTTCCTCCAAACGCTTAAAGGGATAAATCCCCGCCGTATAGGGAAAGTATCCCGGTAGATTTTCTAAGCCCGTATATCGAATAATATCCCCCCAAAACCGAATGTTTGGGGGCTGAACACGTTTCAAATCTAAACCACAGAGACTTGTAAAAATCTGGGACGCTTTAATTTCTTTTTTTCGAACATAATAGGAAACCTCGTTTTTCTGATATTCCTCGAAGCAATCCTTCCATGAAGAAATACATTCCTGTACCTCGGTCGGCAGTTTTGAAAACCTCTCCTTCGCCTGTCTTTCGATACGCTCGTCTTTCAGAATTTCAGCCGCGCGAGATAAAGCGTGAGCTTCGTCGGCGAGCTTTGCTTCCGTTTCAATCCTGCGGTGATGAGTCCGAAGAGTTTTTGCGATCTCCGCCAGATACCCCGACCGGTCCGGCGGAACGATACTGGCCTTCTGATCAAATTCTCCCAAAA
>CAZSZT010000445.1:0-1868 GCA_964611175.1 uncultured Bacteriovoracaceae bacterium | reverse complement strand
ACAAAGGTCGGCCTTCGTGGCCCCCATTCGCTGCAAACTCTTTCGGTAAGCATCTTGAACGGCAGCGTCAAAATTCTTTTCTTTACTCAGGCCAATACCTACTTTCATGATGTTAACTCTTTTCTATCCTACGGGAGGCATTTGTAAGAGGCGAGCTGGAATATTCGCTTCTTCGGCGGAAATCGATTTTTTTATACTGCGACGATACGTTCCAATTTTCTCGTTCATTTCAGAGAGATCGATTAATTGGGGACGCTCAAGAATATTTCCATCCGCATCTTTCAAAACACTTACCAACGGTCGTTGGAATCTCAACGGATCAGCGGCCCCGGCAAAAATTTGAGCGATTTCTCCAGTACTCAGAGCCACGAAAGATCCCACCGGATAAACTCCGAGCCAATTGACAAAAAGCTTCGTCAAGGTCGGATCGCATGTGCCCAACTTCATGATTTCCGCTGTCGCTTCATCGGGCAAATAAACCCGGCGACCGGATTCATAAGTCGTCATTCCTTCGAAAAGAGCGACGATGCGAAGCATTCTCGAAAAGAAGTGAGGGTAACATTTTGTTCCATCGAGTTCATAAATCCCGTCGGCGTTCTGGGGAAACATCCATTCGACAAGAGCCATCCGCTGAGCTTCCGTAAATGGCCAAACATTTTTCAACAGGTCGATTCGAGAAAGGATCTCACTGACTCTTTGGGATTCGGTTCCTGGCTGAACGCCCAGAGATCCGGATAACAGAGCCAATGGATGGGCCAGGGCAGCTCCCGCCAACTCGGAAACCACGCCGTTCGGAAGCCGCAAAGATCTCGCCCATGCCGTTAAGAGAAAGCAAGCATTGACGGCTCGATACGGAAGGGGGCGGTCGTAACGTTTTACCGAAATGAGTCTTAACATCTGAATCACATCTTCCTCGGCAATATAAACAAGTTCTTGAAGGGTTCTTTGAATAGGTTGAAGCTTAAAGGCGGACGCTTTGTCCAAATTATCGAAACAAATCTCGGCGAACTTCTGGATGCGATGGTAAAAACTGGCGATCACGAGTTCTAAATCCGGAGTCCCATCCCCCTTTTTATTGTCCTGGCCTTGATGAACGCCAGAAAGAGGATCCACTCCAAAATCTTGAACACCTTGAGCCTTCAAAAAGTTAGAAATTTCCTGCGCGGGATTCTGATCCTCCCTCGTGATCTTCGCGACGCTCCAAAGAAACGTTCTTAAACTCTCTCGACTTGGAAGGCTATAAATACGAATCGCGCCGAGTTTACGAATTTTCATAAATTTGAGAAAATGCTTGTAAATATGAAATTGGCGAACCCGAGGCTTGAGCCGAATTTTATTAACAAAAATCTGCTCTCCACTGAATGTCAACTCGAGACCTTGATGCCCGGGTGCCGACAAGAGGCAGTCAACCACACGAAGAACATCGTCTATACAACGATCAAAAATCGCATTCGAGGGGTCATGAAGTTCCGTTTGGCGAAAGAATTGAAAAAGATTTTGTAAATAGGCCGTGATGAGAATCGTTGGCGACGGTGGCGGAGCTCCTTCTTCGAACGCATCGATCGAGGACGTTGCCATCGTCATGGACGTTATGGATTTATCCGCCATTTTACCCCCCGACTCCCCGTTGTAAGCGCTCTTTCAAGGTGGGTTTCTGAAAGAAAACTCTGGCTTCTCTTCGAACCCATTCATTCAATTGGTTTTTAAGTTGGGGCTCTCGAATCTGAGTTGCCGCCGTTAAAACAGCTTCCCTTGGCACGGGATAACGGGGCCAGAAAAAAAATTTTCGCGCCGATACAAGGGGTTCAAAAAAATTCAGGCTTTGTCCTCCAAGGTACTTAAAAGCTACCTTTGCCCATATCATCATG
>CAZSZT010000444.1:0-1869 GCA_964611175.1 uncultured Bacteriovoracaceae bacterium | reverse complement strand
TACTACTTTAAGTTCTGGAGTCCTTTGGGCGCACGAAGTGGAAATCTCAAACGGAAAAAAAGTGAATTACGTCTCGCATGACGAAGTTAGACAAGAGTTTGAAGTTTTTCTTGCTGAAAAGAGAGCCGAAGAAATGAAGGCGCAAGAAGCAGCGGCTGAAAAACGTCGTGAGGAAATGCGTCGAGAAACATTTTTCAGAGGCAGAGGACGAGAGCGTTAATGGATGGGGAAATTTTGGCACTCGCTGGCCTTAAGGTTGGCGAGTGCTTTCAGAAGTTTTTCATTTTTGAGCAGCCTATCTAAAGTCGGTATCTGAACCCTTCTGAAAGTTAGAAAATCCGCGTTGACTTGAGAGTGAGCTGGCCTGATCTTATCTTGTCATGGACTCGCTTCTAGCTAAGTCCTTATTGAAAATCAGATCTTTACGATTCTATTTAACTTTTGAAAAAGGAGAAAGGGTCATGGCTCATATGTCGAAGAAGAATTTTCAAGAATGCATCGATAATTGTCTTAACTGCCACGCAGTTTGTTTAGAAATGATTCCTCACTGTCTCGACAAAGGTGGACGTCATGCGGAATCTAAACATGTTGGTCTATTGCTCGACTGTGCGGCCATTTGCCAAACGAGCGCAGGCTTTATGCTTAGAAATTCCGCTTTCTTTGCCGACGCTTGTCGAACCTGTGCTCGTCTTTGTGATGCCTGTGCGGAAGATTGTGCCAAATTCACTGACGATAAAGAAATGCAACGTTGTGCCGATGTTTGCCGCAAATGCGCGGAATCTTGCCATCGCATGGAAACTCGTCGCGCGGCTTAAAGCACAATGTCAGTCGATTAATCGTATAAATAATAGAATCCTATTTAGAGTTTCATTGATCGAAGCCTCAAGGCATTGGCGACAACCGAAACAGAGCTCAATGCCATAGCGGCGCTCGCAAATATCGGACTTAGAAGCGTGCCAAAAAAAGGATAGAGAATCCCACCAGCAATGGGCACCCCAAACGCATTGTAAACAAACGCAAAGAATAAATTTTGTCGAATATTTCGCATCGTGCCTCGACTGAGCCTTACGGCTTTAGCGATCCCTCGAAGATCTCCTTTTACCAGTGTCACTCCCGCGCTCTCCATTGCGATATCGGTTCCACTTCCCATCGCGACGCCCACCTGTGCCTGAGAGAGTGCGGGGGCATCGTTGATGCCATCACCCGCCATCGCCACAATTTTTCCTTGAGCTTGAAATTTTTTAATCACATCGACTTTTTGTTCAGGAAGCACTTCGGCGATGACTTCATCGATATTGAGTTTTCGCGCGACCGCTTCCGCAGTCGTTCGACTGTCGCCTGTCAGCATGACGAGTTTAATGCCGTGGTTGTGGATGAGTTCGATTGCTTCGGGAGTCGAAGCTTTAATCGGATCGGCAACCCCCAGAAGGCCTACTGCTTTTCCATCAATGGCGACAAACATAACGGTTTGTCCATCGTTTCGAAGTTCATCGGCTTTCGTGGGAAGATTCTCGAGAGAAACTTTCTCGTCTTCGAGAAGTTTTTTATTGCCAATAGCGATCCTGTGACCGTTTACGCTTCCGACAACGCCCTTGCCGGTAATAGATTGGAATTGATCGGCTTTGGTGAGTTTTATTTTTTTATCTTGAGCTCCGAGAACGATCGCCCTTGAAAGAGGATGCTCACTTCCTTGTTCGAGACTAGCGCTCAATTGAAGAAGTTCATTTTCTTGGCCCGCGTTTATGCCAATAACAGACATTAATTTAGGATGGCCTTCCGTTAAAGTTCCGGTTTTATCAACAACAAGCGTATCTACTTGTTGAAACGTTTCGAGAGCCTCGGCATTTTTAATCAGAATTCCAGAGCCAG
>CAZSZT010000443.1:0-1873 GCA_964611175.1 uncultured Bacteriovoracaceae bacterium | reverse complement strand
AGCCCCGCATTCTGAACTTTGTATCAAAATAATGAGGGGCTGTCTTTAAGCTGTGAGTATTTTTCTGTCGTTAAGTTGTCAATTTGACTTCTTAAAGGCTTCGCCCAAACTCGATGATAACGATTCGCCGGAATCTAGATACTTTTTCATATCCTTTTCCGCCTCTCGGCGCTTTAAAGCCTTAATGGACAAACTCAATTTTCTTTCCTTCAGATCCAAGTGGCTAACTTCAGCCTCGATTTCCTGACCAACCGATAAGAAAGAATTAATATCTTCGATCTTTTGGTCTGAAATTTCCGAGATATGAATGAGCCCTTCCAATTCAGGCGCTACCTCGACAAAGGCTCCAAAATCCGTAATTCGAACAATCTTGCCTTTAACCACGGTTCCCGGAGCAAAACGTTTATCGGCCTTATCCCAGGGGTCTTCGCTTAACTGCTTTATTCCCAGGGAGAACTTTTCATGATCAACGTCGATATGAAGAACCTTGGCTTCAATTTCTTGGTTGCGTTGATAAAGTTCCGCCGGATTTTTTGCCTTGCCCCCCCAAGACAAATCCGAAACATGGACCAAACCATCAATCCCCGCTTCAACGGTCACAAAGATCCCGAAATCCGTAATATTGGAAATCGTTCCTTTAACCGTGGAACCAATTGGATATTTATAAATCAAAGCTTCCCATGGATTCGCTTCAAGCTGTTTAAGCCCTAAAGAAATCTTTTTATTCTCAACATCCACTTCTAGAACCTTCGCTTGAACTTCCTGACCAGCGGTTAAAATCTTATTCGGATTTTTAATCTTCTTATTCCAACTCATCTCCGAGATATGAATAAGTCCTTCCACGCCCTCTTCCAACGAAACAAACGCACCATAATTGGTTAGGGTCACGACTTTACCCGTTACGACTGATCCCGAAGGATACTTCATGGCCACGGAATTCCATGGATCTTCGGACATTTGTTTTAAACCAAGACTCACGCGTTGTTTTTCTCGGTCATATTTAAGAACCATGATTTTAATGGGATCTCCAACTCGGAAAACTTTTTGGGGATTGTCCGCTCTTCCCCAAGAAATATCCGTCACATGGAGAAGGCCGTCGATACCGCCAAGATCAATAAAGACTCCATAATCGGTAACGTTTTTAATAATACCGTCAACGACTTGACCTTCATCAAGAGTACTCAAAATTTCCGTTTTACGCGAATCTCTCTCTTGTTCGAGAACCTGTCGTCGAGACAAAACAATATTCCCACGTCGTTTGTTAAACTTAACAATTCTACATTTAAGATTTTGGCCGACCAGAGAATCCAAATCCTTAACGGGAAGAAGTCCTATTTGAGACCCGGGAAGAAAGGCTTTAACTCCAATATCAACGACAAGACCGCCCTTTACCTTTTCAGCAACGGTTCCTTCAATCACGGCTCCCTTTTCATAAACATCCGCGATTTCATCCCATATTTTTAGACGATCCGCTTTTTCTTTCGAAAGTTGAAGGTAACCATTTTCGTCTTCCAGGGTTTCAATATAAACTAAAAGCTCGTCACCTGGCTGAACCTTGTGATCGGGATCGTGAGAAAATTCGTCGATATCGACAAATCCCTCTGACTTAAATCCGATATCCACCATCACGGAATCGTGGGTGACTTTTACCACTCGCCCGGGAACGACCTCCCCGTCTTTGAATTTTTTTTCTTTTTCAAAAGCAGCTTGCAGTAGTTGTTCGAAATTCTGATCCTCAGAATTCATAGAAGAATTAGATACATCGCTCGATAGAGCATCCGAAGTTTTCAAAGCCATAGACAAATTGATTCATTTCTCCTTTCAAATCCAACCTCATGATCGGATTCACGTTTTCTAAGCTTATCAGGCTAGA
>CAZSZT010000442.1:0-1893 GCA_964611175.1 uncultured Bacteriovoracaceae bacterium | reverse complement strand
TAAGAAAGTATTGATAGCGGTTGCGTTTTGCTTTTCAGTAACCGCATTTTTTTTAAACGGTCTGTATGCGGCAGCGTGTGACAATGGGGGCGGACCTCCTGGCAAAAAACCTTGTTTCGATGCCAATACAGCAGCTTATGCCGCAAGTGAAATTGGATATCCTCAGGGTTATCCTTCACAATGTGAGAATTTGGGTGGAAATCCAACCGTTTACCGCTGCAGTCTTGAAGTCACAAATCCGGTTGATTTTTGCAATTATGCAGCTCCTCATTTAGTTCAAGTTGCAACGACAACCACTGGAGAAACGGTTAGTACGGTAGATCTTACGATCGATGATTGTACGGATCTTGGGGCCAATCTCTATGAATGTGAAATTGCGATGACCAATCGAATTGCTTATTGCGAATTATAAGGGGATGGGCTTTCGGTATTCGGTATTTTTACCAGTGCCGAAAGCCTCTATTCTTCCCCGATCGGCAAGATCTTTGAGTTCTCGCTTGGCCATGGCGGGTGAAATCCTTAAAAGCCCTTCAACGCTTAAGCGACTAATACTCGAATTGGTATTTAAATAATTTAATATCCACTTTTGACGTTTCGAAAAGCCTTCTGTGTCGTATTCGCTGATAATAAAATAATGAATCTTATCAGAAATTCCATAGCCACAACCATCCACGACTCGAAAGATTTTTTCTGTGGCTGCTCGACCGAGCATATTTTTCATTCTCATCACACAGGTGTAAATACGTGGATCGTGAACTAGGGGATTATATTTTTCTCGCCAGACATGGGTGATAATTTCTTCTTTCGAGCAAATTTCTCCAATTCGGCTGAGGAGATATTGAATCAGATCACGAATTAACGGATGACTTCCGATGGCGATTTTCTTTCCTTTAATGGTAATTTCATTTTTAACTTCATCTAGAATGAGATCGATTTTCTTACTCGTAAAATCTGGAAGTTCATGCCCGTAATAACGCTTTTCTGAAAACCGATTTCTAACTGTAAAAATTTTTAGTGACTCGATATTCAGTTTGCAAATCAAATCATCCAAAACATTTTTAATTCTTGGCTCGAGCGGATAGGTCTTACGCGCGTCTTTCGTGTTTATAAATTTTGAGAGAACATTTTGAAAATAAGAAAACGGAGATGAGGCCGAAATGTTTAAAATGCTTTCTTCAAATTGATCTCGCTTTCCAAATTGTAAATACATAATGGACTTTAAAACCAAATGAAAATCGATTTCCCAGGTGGGATCAAATTGAGAAATGAGGGTTTCGGCGTGCTTTAGTTTTGACTGCGCCAGATGCGGTTGTTGGGAATGTAAATCAATGGCGGAAAGCCATAGGTAGGCGCGAAATTCCCAAAGAGGGTAACCCACTTTTTGAGCGACCTGGGCCCATTTTTCTAATTCGACTTGAGCGAGCTTAGTTTTGCCATATAAAAATAAATGGATGGATCTTAAGATTTTGTGCCGAACAAAATGATCAAGATCGACCTTTTGAGGAGAGTTAAATTGGAGCTTATCCATTTGAGAATTTAAGTCGAAAGGGAACAGATTTAGATAATTTTGCTCTAAAATAACGATCTGAAGAAACATCTTCAAATTGTCGGTAATAGGCATTTGTCGAATCTCTAAGATTAAATCATTAAGTTCCGCAGTCTTTGTCCCGGTAAATGCGTTTATCAATTTTAAGATTGTTTGATGAATTTTGCCGTAAACTAGATCAAGTTCTATATTGTTAGGCGCAGTTAAAAGATGGAGAATTTCTTTTGCTTCACTAAAGTTCCTTCTGTTTAATTCAATGAGAACACGAAAATGAAGTAAGTAAATCTCATTTTCGCTGAGCTTCGGGGCGATTTGCTTAGGTAAAAATCCGGCAATTTTGTTTAACG
>CAZSZT010000441.1:0-1894 GCA_964611175.1 uncultured Bacteriovoracaceae bacterium | reverse complement strand
CAGTGGAATATGCAGTACGGCGGGATGTTTCTTTTAGCGATGATTCTCATCGATCAATTGACGCCCATTAAACTTCTTCAGTTTTTTATTGTGATCCCTACTCATTTTGTGGCTTCTTTGCTCTTGAATTTAGGATTTTAAGTATTTCTTTAAAAGATCCGCGATTTTTTGCTGGAACTGAATAACTTCTTTCGCATCTTCTTCTGTATACTCTTCTGTTGGAATAAAATCTCTGGCGCCGTAAAAGGAAAGCTCTCGATCTTTTCGTAACTTCTTAGACCAGACACAAAGAGCGTCGACTTCCGCTTGAAAATATTTTGAAACATTTGATTTGACCGCCTGAAGCTCCCGACCTGGATCGTGCGAATGAGAGGGTTCGACTCCCGTTTCTCTCAAGAGGCCTTTCATAAAAAGTTCCAAAGCCTCTTGCCCTTCGCGAATGACATCGGAATAACCCTTTCGCTTATAAAATTCCTGCAAGATTTCCACTCGAATGAGGAATTTTTCAAAATACGCTCGCGCTAATCCGTCGGTTACTTTTCCCATATCCACACCCTTTTTCGATTCGTTCCTTTCCACTTTGCTCCCATTTTTTTCATGGTTGACTGCACTCGATTCATCCACCGTTTGGCGATTTGATTTTTTTCCCAAGCGACGATTCCATCTTCAATAATGCCCATATATAACGCCGGAATCTGCGTTGGAATGAACTCATAGGGAATGAATATAAACGAAACGTCCCCATAGACAGAATGTTCCTTGAGAGTTTGAATTTCCAGTTGGAGGCTCTCTTCGAAAACATCCCAAATCTGAGACCTTTCAAGGAAGGAGAGTTTTTTTGACGTGAGAAAAGCAAAATCAAAATCAGAGGCTGTCATCGCATCACGACGTGCACGCGAACCATAGAGAATGATGGCTCCGCAAATATCGGAAAACTCTTTCTCTGCGAGGGCTGCCATTTTTGGAAATACTTGCTTTTTCAGGAACGAGAAAACTTCTTCGTTAAGCCAGACGCTCTCAACCGCCTCCTGCCTTTTACCCAATCTTTGGGTTTGAAGAGGGTACAGACTAATCTTTTCATTCTCCTGAACGAGCTCGTAAAGCTTATGAACTCGCATTTTCACCGGAAGTTGAATCCTCCCACGACCGTCCGCCATGATAATCGTCGATTTACCCATTTGTTACAATGTAACATAGACGACGGAATAGTGGAAACACCAGAAAACCCGTTAACGCGGCGCATTCAAAATTTCTTGGAAGGATCCCCCTCCGTCTGATAAGTATGGGTTGAGGGTAAATTTTCATAGGAGGGGGTTTTCATGACTTTACGGCTTGTTTCTTTAGTCGCTTCTTGGGCGGCTGTTGCTTCCACTTTTTGTGTTCATCTTTATGCTGAAGATGCGGCAGTCCTTCCCCAAGGGCGCTGGAGAGTTCGTCTCGTTACTTCGTACACTCAAATGGGAAATGAATATGGAGCGAATGGTGCAACGCAATCTTACGGATCCATGTATTCCCGAGATCTCAATACGAAGCTTTTAAGTGCTCTTAACCCCGAAAAAGCTGAAAGCTTAAGGCAATTGAATTCCGTGATGAAGGCCTCCGGCTTGCCGGAAGTGAATAGTATTGCTGAGCTGAACGCTAAAATTGATTCCAACTTCTTTACGAATGTTATGGTGGCTGAATACGGAATCACCGAGCGTCTAAGCTTAGGCGTGATCGTTCCGATTATCTACGCACAAATCGATGTCTCCGCTTCCACAACTCCAAATCCAGCCTTCCAAGCTCAACTCGATGCCATGCCGAATCCAAAACTGAAAGCGGCTCTCTTAGATTTGCAACACCAAATGAGTGTTGGGGGTTTAAACGCCATTATGAAAAATCAATATAATTATTC
>CAZSZT010000440.1:0-1894 GCA_964611175.1 uncultured Bacteriovoracaceae bacterium | reverse complement strand
TGGACCAGGATTTATTTTGCCTTTTTGTCGAACATTCCTTGCCTCATTTTGAAGTCACGGGAGTCGACTCGCTTGAAGAACTTCAAAAAGATCATCCAGACCTTCAAGAAGAGATGAAAAAATTTGTTGAGCTCATGGCTCAGAAGAAAACAACGGTTAAACCTTCCACTCCTCGAAAGCTCCGGTCCGACGATTTAAAAGTTTTAGAGGAATTTCGTCTCAATCCTACGCAATTTGCTCGTTCGGACGATGAAGTTTCGAAGGTCATCCGAACCATTATGTCCACAAAAGTGGGAACCTCCAAAGAGCGAGAAACTTTGGAGCGACTTTTATGGATGGGATTTCACTTTCTTCTCAACGAACGTGACGAAGAACAGGTTCAGGTGGGCCGAGATCTTGTTTGTCGTATTGGCGTGATGGTTTTAGAAGCTGGAATTTTCGATCTCTTTGAATCACTGGTTCTTAAGGTCTACCAGCTTCAGAAAGATCGTCCGGAGCAATCGGGTCAATTCCAGAAGATCTTAGATTTTATTTACCATCAAGATCGGCAAATCGTTTACGATTCCCTTTTTTCTAAAGTTGACCATCATCAGGCGGTAACCAAACTCCTGATGCTTGGGCCAGCAGGAGCGGTCCGGCTTATTATCCTTTTATTGGGAAAGCATCAGTGGCTTACACGATTTGTTTCTGACTTTGTTTTAAAGAATCTGACCGGGCAAATGGCATGGCTTTTGGAGGAGGTCGGAAACCACCCGGAGTCGGAATCTTGGGAACAAGTCATTAATATTTTCGCGGCCAGACCCAGTCATCACTTTCAAAAATTCTTGGAAATTCTTTTAGGAACGTCGTCCCGGCCCGTTCAAGTAAAGGTCTTAAAACAATTGGCAAGTATTGGAACGCCTGAGGCTCTGAAATCCTTCGAGAATCTTTTAATTACCGACAGAACGGAAGATCGCTTGATGGCCTTTGAACTCCTGTCTCTTTCCAAAAATAAAAATGCATTGAAAATTCTTAAAACTCATTTGGAATCCGTTCGATTTCGGGACGCGGGGCCCGAAGAACGGGAGGCCGGATATGCTTGCATTCTTCAGTTAGGAGGAGAATTAGCCTTCCCCTGGATCGAAGCTCTATGGCACGCTCCAGTATCTGGTTTGTTTAAAAAGAAGGCCGAAACAGAACGTCGGATCATTCTCATTAAGGCTATGGCCAAAACCTTTCCGGCCTTTCTCGATAGAATTTTAGAAAAATCGCCGCTCGATCAACAAACGGCGGAAGTGAGAGATTTCATTGAGAAATTGCAAACGAGGCGCATTTCGGAATTAAAACGCGTTTCGGAAACCAAGCGAAAGGAACAGGAATGAGCGGAGTCGCAGCTGAAGAAATTTCAGCGGATCTTGAACAAAGCCGCCGTAATTTTATTAATGCTTGTTATGGATTACTCGCGGGTCTTTCCATCCATGATATCAGCAATAACGCACTCCAACGACCTCTTCAAAACTTTGAATCTTCCCTTCAGGAACTTCGCGCCTATGATAAAGACGCCAAGGGAATTGAATTGAAATGCCAAGAAGGTCTTATCATTTTGATGGGGCATAAACTCACCCCTCACTTCTCCATCGTAGAAGCTCAAAAGGTCGTTGTAGAAAGCATGGATCTTGCTTTTATGGAATGCATCGTTTTTGAGCCAGGATTGAATATGGATGCGGTTGGAGAATTTTTTTCCAAATGGGCGCTTCACAACTCGGTCAATCAAAAACCAAAAGTTTTTACCTCTCAAGTTTTGGGGGTTCAGGTTACTCAATGGGATCCCGCAAAGGCCGATATTCGAGTGAAGAATCGGCAACTTCTTTTAAGCCCCCAGTATGCTTTGCGTCGTTACTATCTGATGAGAAAG
>CAZSZT010000439.1:0-1905 GCA_964611175.1 uncultured Bacteriovoracaceae bacterium | reverse complement strand
ATGGAAAAGTTTTTGTTCGATCTTATTCTTTATTGGATCTTGATCGTTATGAAACCCTTGAAAGCTTCGACGATGGCGCGCCTTCTTTAATGAAGGACCGGCTGTCGCCCCATACGGTCTGGATTTCTCCCTTTGATTTAGAGGATCTTACAACCGATATGACGCTCGAACCCGTCTTCATTCCGTACTTATATCGGAAACTAGATCGGTGGTTATCATCCAATCAGGATGGTCACGCGGACATCGATCAGAAGCTCCTATGGGCCATGCCTGGAAAAACAGAACCACTCGAATCCGTCTTAAGGCGAAGTGCTTGGCCGGGCATTTATGGAAATCAAAACACGAGTCGAATTGTCAATCCGACGCCTTTACCAAGCTCCTACCTTCTCTTCAAACCAAAGAAGCAAGCTGGCCTTCAATCGGAAGAGAAGATCTCCAAACGACCACTCTTATTTAAATTCTTGGCGGCAAGTCTTCTTTTGGAACTTTTTTTGTGCCTCATTTCGAGCCGATTTCTCAATCTTTTGAGTCTCATTATTTTTATCGGAATGAGTTCGTTATCCGCGCAATCGCTGACGCGACCTATTTCGATTGGTTTTTTTTCAAAAATCGATGCTGATCGAAAAACAGCGCTGAATCAATTGGTCGTGGACGTTAGTCGTTTGTCGAATTTGGATTTTGCCATTCCGGAAGAAGTCGATATCGATAACCTTTGGAAGTACGCTCTTATTACCGCCACGTCGACTACCGGATTTGGTCCTTTTTCCGATGCCGAGCGGGAAAAAATTCGCTCCTATCTAGAAAGAGGTGGACTGCTTATTTTTGACGATCCTTTGGCGACAAACGGTTCCCGCTTTTATGAAAGCGTTCGAGAAGAATTATTGAAGATTTTTCCGGGTCGAGTGCTCGATACGGTATCTAAAGAAGATGTCGTTTTCAGAACCTTTTATCTTCTGTCCGAAGTTTCCGGTCGTAAACTTTCATCTCCCCATATTGAAGGAGTGAAATTCGACGGACGTTGGGTGGCCTTATTTTCTTTCAACGATTTATTGGGAGCGAATTTACGATCGGAACGAGGAAATTACGCCTTTTCGGTGAGTCCTTACGGAATTTCTCAACGGATCTTGGCGAAACGCCTTTTTCTTAATTTCCTCATGTATGGAGTCACGACGGACTACAAGGACGATGCGATTCATCTTCCCCATATCTTAAAAAGGCGGGTGAAATGACCGACGGCTATTACGAAAATCCTTGGGTTTTAGCGATCTTTCTCGCGGCACTTTTTCTTTTTGTCGCGGAAGTGATTCTTCGAAGAAAATTTCATCTGAGTTATTTGAGCCGGTTGATCTGGATCGTTCTGTTGGCTTTTGTGATTGGAAATTGGACGAAGATTACATCGAGTGAGTGGAGTCAACCCGATCTTCTTCGAATTTATTTTGATCGCTCAGATTCCGTTTTTAAGCTGTCGGATCGGGCCGAAAGGCTTAAGCAAAGTCTGAACGATATTCTTGAATGGACCGAGGAGCATAAGCAGCCGATTCAACTTTATTCCTTTGGAGAATCCATCCGTCCCGAGAAGAAAGAAATCGATCTTTCTAAGGGGGATTTCAAATCTTTGATCCATGGTGCCGGTTCGGACTCTCCTGAGGGAGTTGCCTTGATTATCGGCGATGGCCTTTGGTCCGATCGCCCCTCCCTTCGAATTCCGACTTATACGCTTCATCTTGGGGAGCCTGAGGAAGAGGACATTTGGATTGAAGACTTTCAACCGGTATTGACGGCTTTTCTCAAAAACCGGCTCAAGATTCCAGTTGTCATTGGCCAAAAAGGTTTTGATGGAAAATTCGTTCGGATTTCTCTTTATCGCGGTTTAGAAAAATTGGAAGAGAGGGAAACTCGTTTGGA
>CAZSZT010000438.1:0-1918 GCA_964611175.1 uncultured Bacteriovoracaceae bacterium | reverse complement strand
GAAACTTCAATCCCTTTTTATAGGTCTGAGATAAATCTAAGAGCTGACTTTCAAAAACTCCCCGATGAACTAAATCCTGCACTCGATGGACTTCTTCATCGATGAGTTGCTTTAAGTGAGCTACCTCCGTTTTGGCCCTCACCACATCCGCCTGTGCTGCTGCCAAGGCTTTAGCCTGACGCTCCATCTCGATACGCCTGACTTTGGAAACGGCTTTAAATCGGAATTGAAACTTCTGCACTTGAAATTACCGCCTTCCAGTCCCTTGAGCCCCCTGAGCTGACCCAAAAATTTGTTTCATTTCCGTTAACGTCTGCTCCATGCTTACTTTTTCTTGATAGTTCTGTTTCAAAAATTTTCGAATCGGTTCGATATATTGAATGGCTTCATCGATTCCAGGATTGGAACCTTTCACATAAGCCCCAATATTAATAAGATCTTCCGCTTCGGCGTAATTCGCCAAAATTGTTTTGATTCGAGATGCCAATTCCCTTTGCTCTGGCTTCGCAATATCCGCCATTACCCGGCTTGCTGACATCGGCACATCAATCGCGGGATAATGACTTTTTGCGGCGAGTTTTCGAGAGAGCATGATATGTCCGTCAACAATGGACCGAACCGCGTCCCCGATTGGGTCGTTAATATCATCGGCTTCGATAAGAACGGTATAAATTCCTGTAATCGATCCACCGGTATCCGTATTTCCAGCTCTTTCGAACAATCGTGGAAGTTGGGTAAAAACGGAAGGCGGATATCCTTTCGTGGTCGGAGGCTCCCCGGCGGAAAGCCCCACTTCACGCTGCGCCATCGCAAACCGCGTCACCGAATCCATCATAAACAAAACATTCTTTGATTTTTTTCGAAAATATTCGGCGATTACAGAAGCTAGAAAGGCCGCTCGCATTCGAATAAGCGGAGGCGTATCGCTTGTGGCGCAGACCACAATGGATTTTTTCATTCCCTCTACGCCAACATCTCTCTCTAAAAACTCTCTGACTTCTCTTCCCCGCTCACCGATCAGGGCAATCACATTGATATCGGCGTGACTCGCTCGGGCCATCATTCCAAGCAACATACTTTTTCCCACCCCTGAGCCCGACAAAATTCCCACTCGTTGCCCCTTACCCAGAGTGAGCAGTCCATTGACGGAACGCACGCCCAAATCAAAAACGTCTGAAATTCGAGTTCTTTGGAGAGGGTTGATCGGGCTTGAATACAACGCAAATTCCTGGTCGCATTCGATTTCGGGTCCGCCGTCCAAAGGATTCCCCAGTCCGTCAATCACTCGCCCAACGAGTTCATCGCCGATCATGGCCGTGGCAGTCTTCTTCACCACTCGAATACGGCTGCTCGTCCCTAATCCTCGAAGCTCGCCAAGCGGCATTAAAAGAACTTTATCGTCTCTAAGGCCTACGACTTCCGACAGGCAGCTCCCTTCTTCGGAATAAATTTCGCAAGTGGCCCCGACGACGGCGCCCGGACAATAGCCTTCCACGATCAACCCCGAAACAGAGGTCACATAACCGAAGGTCGGAAATGGAGAAGCGGACTCAACGTCCGGCGCGTATTTAAGAATTTGAAGGCGAGAACTCATGATGGGGTCTCTCCGTCATTCACTTCTGGGCTCGACTTTTGTCCCGAGGTCGCTTGACTTAAGACATGGTCGACCATCTTTTCTAGATTTAAATCGATGCTACAAGCCCGTGTTTCCAAAACGGCGGCTCCCTGAGGCAATTGAGGATCGACGGAAATCTCCAGGGACTCGACCCCCTTGAATCGTTCTAAATAATCGGGTTTGGAGATTTTGAATAAGTCATGATTTTGAGGAGAAACAATCATCCGAATCTTTCGTTGTTTTTCCAAATGCTCGATTCCTTTGGCGACGACTTCCTTGACAAGATGGGGGTCGAGCGCCAAT
>CAZSZT010000437.1:243-1919 GCA_964611175.1 uncultured Bacteriovoracaceae bacterium | reverse complement strand
CAAGGAGCGATAAGTTCTCGAAATCGTCAGATCTCCATAAACATGATCCACATGAGTTATCGTTAATTCACCATTCGCCAAGACAACAGGACCCTGTCGAGTCGAATGATAAAGAGGCTCTTCTGTATCGTTTAAGAAATCCCCCGTCAAATGAGCCCGGTTAAATAAATTTTGCTCCGCTGGGGACACAATCACCTGAACCGTGCGATTGGAAGCGGTCTCCGTTCCTGTGATAGCGCCATCCCCGTCTGTATCGATACCAATTTTTGCGGAATCATACGAAAATAAGGGCAAAAAGGGTCCTAAGTCGTTAGTCAACGCATACCCCATAAACCACCCGGGATTGGTACGCTTCTCAACGCTGTTAATTGACGTGGGCTGAACATAAATCAATAAGGGAACTGCTGCAGGATTTAATAACTGAACTTTCTTAGGGCTTACACTTGAATCAATACAATAGGTCGGAACGAAAAAGGGTTGGCCGTGAGCAACTCGCATTTTCGAAGATTCCACCGTCGCTCCCAACTCAAAATATTGCCCCAGTCTGAGTTTTTTATTAACCCCTGTACACCCCGCCAAAACCGTCTGAGCATCTCCTTCATCATCGACATATTCACAATTGGGAACCGTCGATCCAGGGGCCGCCATATCCTGCATCATGTATTGTTGGCAAAACCCATTCAAAAGATCTTCCGCATTCGTATAGGGAGATCCTCCAACGGGATTGTACCAGGCATACGGCATCTTCGAACTAAAGTTAGGATCACTAAAATCTGGATCACCCGGCAGTAAATAAGTTGTTCCTAAGGGCGCTTCAGGGTTCTCGATGGGACTCATAACGCCAATCTTGGAGACATCGCCTGCGCTCATTCCAAAAAATGTCTTGAGATCTTGAGGATTCTCGGTGGAAACCACTGGGCTTAGAGCGACGGGCGTTCTCTTCGGCTGAGACGCGCAGCTTTGAAATACCGAAAAGATGCCAAGCAAAAGAAAAATATTTAAAAGGGATTGACGTTTAAAATTTGCCTTAAAAAAACAAATGTAAAAAAAATTAAGAATCGAATTCAATGGTCCGCCCCCCGTCCTATGCCTTACATTAACCCACTAAAAATATTCTGAATTTTGATGATATCATCAAAATCACATCTCCTGCCTAGTCTAAAATTTTGAATTTAAAAAAAAATTATGACGAGATGCGCAAAAATTTTTATTTTTAAAATAATGAAAATTAAAAATTTTAACGCGGCCGAATTTTTTCTTTGACAAGAATACTTGCGGTTTCCTGTTCAATCCAATCGCTGAAATCGACTTTTGGAAAACGAACGACTTGAAAGAAATAAATACCGTCGACAAGACTTCGAGTTAACTTGGCCACCATCCATCGATCTGGATATTCAATCACCTGAGGAAAAACGGAATTTGGCTTAAGAGATGGAACCACCTCTTGAAGCCAGCGACTCGCTTCATTGGACGCTTGCGCATTCCAATCACGATTCATTTTAATCACCCAGTCATTTTCCCCGTTTTCCTCCAAGGATTTTACTGAATCTACAGCGTGCCTCCGATGTGGATTCCGCGCGGCGGTGAATCGTGTTTTCGCCCCGGCCCATTCAAGGCCCGTCTCTAATGAGATCTTTAAATCCAAGACGGGATATCCACGTTCTCGGGCCTTGGAT
>CAZSZT010000437.1:0-233 GCA_964611175.1 uncultured Bacteriovoracaceae bacterium | reverse complement strand
CCTCCCGATAAGACTTTTCGTGAATACTCTTTTCAAATGGAAAAAATGAATAGGGGATGATTCTCTCCACATAGACAGGCAGCACATAAACCCTTAAGTAGGCTTCGTCGTCAGATCCGAAAATCGACTTAATGAGTTTTAATTTTTCAGGAGCTTGAGTTTCCTGATCGATTCGTTTTGATTCATTAACGAGCCCTTCGGTCTCAATGGGTCTTCCATATTTCTTTAGAATC
>CAZSZT010000436.1:0-1921 GCA_964611175.1 uncultured Bacteriovoracaceae bacterium | reverse complement strand
AAGTCATTTAAGACGATGAGGTTTCTTTCATCAGTATTTTTGGTTTTATTATAATAGTTAGTAGCAGCTTCCAGGAGCTTCTGATCGGGTTTAATCTCATCGTTATTCATTTCTAGCGATAAAATCATCAAAGCCATCGAGGCAACCCGAGGATCTTCGTGATTGATGCCAAGAAGAATGGATTCATATTTGTTTTCATCAAAGAGGATGGCACTGCTAAAGACTTCCGCTTTAATAGGACTACTCGAGTATTTTGCCACATGGACTAGTAATGGAAGAACCGGGCTTTCGATAAGCAGAAGGCTAATACCAAGATCTACTGTGGCGTAAATAACGGGTTCGCTACCTTGCCAGTTAGGTGTTCTGGAATGCCGTGAGCCGGACGGGGTGGCGTGGTCCATAGCGGCGTAGATCGGGTCGAGCATTCTAGCGCCTTGAAAGGCAATGACCGCCTTGGCGCTTCGGCTGTAAGAGTAGTGGGAGACATACATAACGATACTGGAAAGCAATTCTGGGTTTTCAATGGGTTCTGTTTCGGAAATTTCTAGGACCATGTCCGCAGTATTTTTAGAATTGGGATCCATCAAGGGCACAAGCGTCTTTTGCCCAACATTTCCAGATTGAGCGAGAAATCGCACGACTTCTATGGCTGAAGACTCACCGCCAATGCGGGACGTCAGGATCGGAATTGTTTGCCTCAACTTTTGAGACTTTTCTTCCGACAACTGAGCGCCCAATCTTTGAAGAACAAAGCAGCCACCATGAATGATTCTTGAGTTGAAGCCGTTAGGTTCATGGGTGCCAACATCAACCATTTCGTTATAAACGATTTCTATTGTTTCATCTCGATGGACCGCTGCTATGCGGGAAATCGTTTCAATGATAATACTAATCCGAGGTCTATATTCTTCGTCCGGCATAGTAAAAGATTGGAAACCTCGTATAAGCGCGTTAACATAGCGCAGGTCCCTAATACCTTTGGCAGTTAGATCAGCTATTATTTTCTCTGTTTCTTCAGGGTCGGTGGATGCATCTTCGAGAGTTTTGAGAACTTCATAATGAATCTCACCTCTTTGTTCTTCTTCCGTCATCTCATGGATCGGATTTCCGACCTTCGGAGAAGTATCCGCACAATTGGAAAAGAAAGTGCTTAAAATTAAAAAATTAAAAATACTGAAAAGGCTCTTCAGTGAATCTTTTATTCGTGTATTCATGGCAATCCTTATATCAGAGGTTAAGGGAGAACTGAATAGGGTGAGATAAAGTTGTTTCATTCTAAGACAATCCTCGCGGGAAATGAGCAGGTGGTGATATGGATAGAGCCCCCAGCCTTTGTAAATCTCAGGGGCTCAGGGTCTGTATAACTTCGACAGGCATAAATTCCGATTTCTTGAACCTCATTGGGAATACTTTCCAGCGTAAGAGGGACAGCAACCCGGCCAATTTTGTCCCGAAGGTTGAAGTATTTAGCCCATCGTGGTTTCGAATCCCGTGGATCCCATTCGGGAATCGTCGTAAAAACCTCGACATCAAACATTTCATTTTCTTGAACCGACGGCCCATTCCATTTAATCGCAACCTCATTTTGGCGAGAGGCGGAAGCTGGAAGTTCGACCAACTCAATTCCTCGCAACTGGATATCTCGTTCATGTTTGGTTCCTTTACTATCGATATAGGTGAGTCGATTTGTTTCCAGCATTTTTGATTTTTCGACTTTCAAAAAATAATCAACGGATCCGTCCCAAGTGTTTTCTATGGGGTAAAAAGGTTCATTATTAAAAAAGACTGTCGAGGGTAGAGAGAGACGAACGTACTGAAAATATTTCCCATCATATATCGTAAAAGTAATTCCGATAAGGTAATGGTCTTTCGGTTTAGCGTCCGAATTGCTATCGTTAGACATAAACATATCGATATTAAT
>CAZSZT010000435.1:0-1927 GCA_964611175.1 uncultured Bacteriovoracaceae bacterium | reverse complement strand
ATTTATCACTTAAAAATACAGCCAGAATCGAAAGGATAAGGAGAGGCGGCACCACCATGACCGCAAGCTGTGGATCCAGCCACCAAAGCAAAACGGGAAAAAGAATAAAATTGATCAAGGCATCAATAATCATCAGCATTCCGATCGCCATGGTCATTCGAATGTTCTCCGTGTCGGTCGTTAAGGCCGAAATGAGATCTCCGACTTTATGAGTTTTGAAAAATTCTCGCCCCAAATTCTGAAGATGGTTGAAGAATTGTATCCGCATTCGATGCACGAGAGGAAAAGTCGTCCATATAAGAAGAACCCTCCACCAATAACGTCCGTAGGCAACGAATGCCGCCACACCGACATAAAAACAGCAAACCACGGCTAAAAATTCGATCGTATTGAGATCTCTCCAAAAGGCTGGAATCCATTCTGGAAAATGAAGATTTTGCAAACGATCGATCGTCAATTTAACCAGATAAGGCAAAACAAAAGCAAAAAGATCGACAACCACGAGGACAAGAGTTCCAAGAAGAATATTAAAACGATTATTCCAAAAAAATTCTTGGTGAGAATAGGCCCGAAACCGTTGAGTAAAAAAATTAACGAAGCGCATTTAAGTAGGCATGAAGACTCGGAATATCCTCTTTATAGTGAGGAAGCTTAACCATGAGTTTCGTCGATCGCTTGGGTTTATAGTTTTCGGGATAATTTTCGTGAAGAATCCGCGCCTCTAATAATTCCAATGAGGAGAAGGCAACGGCCGGCCCCAAAGAACCTTCGAGCTTTGGATTTAAATGGTGGCAGGCCGTGCAGGCCGTTATATAAACAGCCTTTCCTCTCCGAATCAGCGCGACCTCCTGTTCCGTTTTATCTTCTAAAATCAAGTCAGAATCGGCATTTTTAGAACAGCCCAGACAAAAAAGAAGCGGACAAATCCATCCGAAAAGATATGAATTTATCCGCCTCATTTAATTTTACACAAGCGCGGCAATTAAAATATAAAGAACGACCGTTAACCCAAGTCCGCAGTGAATCACTCCTTTGACACTCGTCATCGGTCCTGTTTTTCCTTTCAAAGCATTGACTTCGATAAGGCCGATCAAAATGGCAAGAACCATCGATAAACGACTAAAGTTTGTTGTTTCCGTGATCGCCAAAGGTAAATGACTTGCGGCTCCCATAAAAAATAAAAGCGGAATAGAAAACAACGTATTGGTTCGAGAGGCAACCGCCGCACGAGCACCGCGAGCCGCCGCATCCGGATTCGCAGGCTTGCCGCTTGCCACATCCACAGCCGACTGAATGACGACCTTTTGACTCGGCCAAATGACAAACCAAACATTGTAAGCCATAATACTGCCAAGAACAGTTCCCGTGAGAATCCAAACCCCCCAAGAGGTGGAGTAGATTTCAAAGCCCCCCAAATGCCCTTTGATTCCCAACATCAATAATCCGCTGAAAAATGTATAGGCCGCCCCCCAACGAAACCACCATAAGGCTCTTGGCACGAGCTGACGTACACAAGCTCCTTTTGTATTCGTATCGGTTTCATTAAAGAAACTTCCCTGAACAAAATTAAAGTAATAGAGAAGTCCTATCCAAACGATCCCCGCCATGAAATGAATCCAGCGGAAAATCATATAAAGACCATCCATTGAAAGAATTGGGTTATTTTCCATACTTTCTTACTTCCTTTCTTACACAGTCTTAGCAGGCCTTTAAGCCCATTTGGACCCTAAAATGCCACAATTTTGAAGTTGTGAAATTCGGTTGTCATTTCGTATGGGTTCTGATTTTGTTGATCCGCATCGAATCTCCATAAATGGTAGATAAACGACGGAAGTTGTTGATTACAATCGACAATTTGGATGGGAACTGATCTTTGTTATGACCTTTTATAAACGCATTAAGAAGCTTTTTTTTATTTCTGATTATC
>CAZSZT010000434.1:0-1929 GCA_964611175.1 uncultured Bacteriovoracaceae bacterium | reverse complement strand
AAAGAAGTTCCTCATATGGGATTTCGCGCCGAATTTAAAAACGTTGAACGAAAGGAATGCGTAGGCGTTTTTGGAACACTTACGTGGCACAAACTCCTTCAGAACGAAGTAACGCCTTCCGGAATAAAGAAAATTCAAGAGGCTCAGAAAATGGAGTTTCATTTGGCGCTTCTCTCCGTTAATAAAATGATTTCCGCCATTGTGGTCTACCGCCTGGATCCAAGACTCGATGTCGATTCAGACTTAAAATACTGGAAAACTAAAAACATTCCGGTCACCGCTTATTCCTCGAGTCAAAATATTCCAGAAACAATAGCCAATGCTTTAACCGAAGCTCATGTGAATTTGTTGCCCATTGAAAGAACCGTCCAAATGAAACGCTGGCTTGAAAGAAAGCCTAGGGCCCTCGAATTAAAATCTTGGTGGGATGAAGAAAGTCCTACACCCCTTCCTTCCGTTGTGTTTACTCCCGAGGAGCATTGGAACGATACACAAAAGCATCTCTGTATTTTAGACCGCGGATTAGAAAGTTTAGAATGGGCTCATCGAAAGTCCGTGGAATGGAAAAGAAATGGGCTCCTCTTTTCCTTTTTGGGATGCGTCTTCTTGGCGGCTTCTCTTTGGGCGGGCTTAACATCCGTTGTGACGGGACTTAGCCTTTCCCTCGCAGGATATTTATTTCTCTTTTTAATCTATCTAGCATCATCGAGCTTGGAAAAACCAAGACTCCCGCTTACCAATGAATGACTTTATTCGAAAACTTATATTTTCGACGATCAGTTTGACGAATACTCAAAGATTTGCGACGCATTTTTTTCCGACGTCTTATTTTATTCCAAAGATCTTTATGCCTCGATTTCGCTATGGAGCTGGCCTTCCCAAAGAACAAGCCGAGTCTCTTTTATTGAGCGTGGAGTCTCTTGATTCCCGCCTGTGGACGCGTTACTGGGCCCTTACCGGAGATAGTTTTGTGGGTAAGAATACTCGCGCCGCATGCATGAGTTATATTATGGGTTCCTTCCCTCTCGAAGACGCCGACTGGAAACGAGAAATTCAAAATAAAAAACGAGAAACGTTTAAAAAATGGTGTGCCGAGGTCCATTTCGAATTCGAGGAAAAATTCCATCGAGCCAAAACGGGGGCCTTTCGTTATTATATTTATCGGCCTAAAAAGGTTTCCCAGAAAGCCCCGCTTCTTTTATTTATCAATGGCCTCGAAGGCTCGGCCGAGGAAATCGGCTTTATCATGGAACCCTTTAAAAACGAAGGCATAGGTTTTGTCCTGCTTTCCGTTCCGGGGACCGACGATTACGACGGTCCCATGACAACCGACTCCGAGAATCTTTTTACTTCTCTTCTCGATGAATTAAGCCAACTCGAATGGGTGGATTCCACGAAGATTGGAATGGTTGGTTTTAGTTTCGGCGCTTTTTGGACTTTAATTACTGCCAAAATAGATTCGCGAATTCGATTTTCTTTGTGCAATGGAACGCCCCTTGCCCATACTTTTAACCCCTTTCGAGGCTTTGGTTTGAATCCCGTTTTGTCATTGGCCATTACGAAGATTTTTCAGGTTCCTCATCCATTTTACTTGTTTGGAACACTCCGCCAGTTAACTCGAAAGGCCCAAAAGCTTATGTCTAAACCCTCGGGTCCACTCCTGGCGATTAACGGAGATTCCGATTCCATCGTGGACCCACAGGATACCATTGATTTAGGAAAAGCTTCGGAAAATCACCATCTTATGATGATTCCCCATGACGATCACTGCGCGCTTTTCCATTTTCCAAGAATGATTTCTATTATTGTTGGCTGGTCGAAACGAAATTTGGAAGGACCCTCCACACAGGTAATGAGGGAGATTTCTAGCCAAAAATAGCCGAATTCGATAAAAATAAATCCTTATTGTTTGGAGGCATTAAATCCTAT
>CAZSZT010000433.1:0-1931 GCA_964611175.1 uncultured Bacteriovoracaceae bacterium | reverse complement strand
AAGAGCATTATTTTGGTTGATCACCATGCCGTGGGAAGCGAACGAGCCTATGCGGCGACGATTTTGGACCGGGAAGCTTCAAGTTCCTGTGAGTTGGTTTATCATTTGTATGAATTTTGTAATCAGAAGATTACTGTCGAGGTGGCAGAATCTCTTTATATCGGAATCGTGTTTGACACGGGCTTTTTCAAACATTCTCTCACAAAACCTCGAACCCATTTTGTTGCGGCCCATTTGATTCAAACAGGGATTGATTTTTCGAAGATTAGCGATCGTGCCATTTTAGAAAGATCATGGCCTGCTCAAATTCTTTTAAAAAAATTGATGGATAATATGGAACGATCTCCCCGTGGAGACTTGGTTAGTTCTTACTGGACCTTAGAAGATTTGAATATTCCGGATCTGAAAGACGGTGATCAGGAAGGAATGATTAATCAGCTTTATTATTCTGAAGGTTCGGAGGTGGTCGCTCTATTTGTTGAGAAAACAAAGACCCAAACAAAAATTTCGTTTCGATCAAAAGGTAAAATCAACGTGGCTGAACTCGCTCGCTCTTTAAATGAGGACGGAGGCGGGCATATCCGTGCGGCGGGTTGCGTTGTTTCTGGCAATATCGACGACGTTCGTAAACAGGTAACCGAGCGGATACTAAAGGAACTTAAGTAGAAGCTCACTGACAACCGAGGAAAAAACTATCTATTTGATTTCATTGGCGATCTTTTCGGTTACCTGGCACCTAAGTGCCCTGACCCCTGGATTATTGCATTCGTCTTTCGAGATCTTCGAGAATTTTGGCTTCGGTGGCTTTGTCAAGACGGGGAGGCGTTGAGTTCTTTGGTGATGAGGAACACTTCTTTCTTCGTTTTTGCCAGAATATCCAGATGAAGATTCCGGCGAGCAGGAGGACGACCCAGGGAAGGAGATTCGCCAAAGTGGTTCTCGCGCTCTCTGGCGGGACCATCCGAATTTCTGTTCCATATTCACGGTACAGGTCCTGGAGAACTTCCTCCTTCGTTTCTCCCTTTTGCATTCGATCTCGAATGCGATCTCGAAGTTCCTGGGCCTGAGAGCTCGGGCACTCTAAAAGCGAGACACCTTTACAATACGGGCTCCAGATCTGGCGAAACACTTCTGCGGAGTCTTCCTGAGGTTGTGCAAGGAGAAGAATAAAACCTAAGGCGTAGCTCATTGGGGCTTATCGTAGGAAAAGATCCGCCCTTTGAATAGTCTTATTCTGCAGATTGAGTCCTGGCATCCGAGGGGTTTTCAGGGATGATCGGAAATTCTTCGTCGGGATAAAGCTTCGAATCATCTAAGAAAGCTCCGACCATCGGCATGATTTTAGGCAATTCAGATTGTACCGAGGGAGCCTTCTTTTTTTGAGAAATTTTCTTTTTGCCAAGAATATCTTGAATCGCTTCTTGATATTCTTTCCAAGCATTCTTTCGAAGATCTTCCTGTCGAATTTGAAAAAGAATATCGAGAATCGGGCGTTCAATTTGTTTTTCGAAATCGCCAGAAGCAAAATATTTAGCGAGTTGCTCGGTACTCATTTTCTTTAATTTTGTCTTTAAATCTCGAATCTTGGTTTTCCCTTCGCTTTGAAGAGCTAAAAAAAGTTTGTCGTCACGCTCGTTCGATGCCGTTTGAATGAGTTTCAATTCTTCTTGGGCAACAGACTGACAGCGTTCTTGAGACAAAAAGGAAGAAGAAGTTTTCAAGGCTTCCAGTAGGCGGTCCACACTTGGCTCCTTTGAGAGGCGAAGTTTTTTCATTTCATCTTCGGCCGCCGTTCCAAGCTCGGTTAGTTTCGTATGACTTAAATCGCTGATTTTTGTATGAACTTCTCGTTTCCAGGTACTAACGGCGTTAAAACGAGATAATGGCCATAAAAGGCGACTTGCCACGAGGATTACCGGCTCCAAATAACG
>CAZSZT010000432.1:0-1933 GCA_964611175.1 uncultured Bacteriovoracaceae bacterium | reverse complement strand
AAAAAAATGTTCCTTGTGATTAGAGTCTTAGGGTGATTGATCGTCGCTTATCTTATGTCCAGAATGTGAAAAACCATCTTTTAAAGGCCTTTCCGGACTGGTCTGATTCAATTGTCTTTGAGGAACCGCCCGCGATGGAGGGTGAAAATACCTTTGATTTGGCGATTCCTTGTTTCAGTTTGTCGAAAAGCTTAAGAAAACCTCCCACTCAGATTGCAGAGCTTCTTGTCGAATCTTTAAAATCGGCCGCACTTCCCATCGAAACAGCGGTTTCCCTGAAAGGTTATGTCAATTTGCGATTTGAATCCAAGGTTTTTGGACAGGCCTTGGTGGAGCGATGGGGGAAACCCTTGGGAGATTCTGCACAGATCTTAAAAGATGAGCGAATCATTTTAGAGTTTTCATCCCCGAATATTGCGAAGCCCTTTGGGATCGGACATTTGCGTTCAACCAATATTGGCGCTGCTCTGGGGAGAATTTTTTCGGCCCTAGGGGCGGAGATTGTTCGAATCAATCACTTAGGCGACTGGGGAACTCAGTTTGGAAAAATGATTTCAGCTTACAAACGTTTTGGAAGCGCTGAGTTTGTTAAGGGTGATCCCGTTAATAATCTCTACAAGCTTTATGTTGAATTTCACGAAAAGGAAAAAAATGACCCGTCACTTTTAGATGAAGCTCGTGAATGGTTTGTGAAACTGGAAAACGGGGATGCCGAAGCCAAGGAACTTTGGAGTTGGTTCAAAGATGTCAGTTATCACGAATTTAAGCGTATTTACGATAAGCTCCATGTGGAGTTCGACTATGTGATAGGAGAAAGTTTTTATAACGATTTGATGAAGAAATCGGTCGAGCGTCTCGAAAAGGCAAAGCTTTTGAAAGAGTCTGATGGAGCTCTGATTGTCGATTTAGAGGCTTATGGAATGCCCCCATGTTTAATCCGAAAATCGGATGGATCGACTCTGTATGCCACCCGTGATATTGCGTCTGCGGAATACCGAGTTAAAACGTTTAATCCCACGAAAATGGTCTATGTGGTCGGATCGGAACAAACTCTTCATTTTAATCAGGTCTTTAAAATTCTTTCTTTGATGGGCTATTCCTGGGCCGAAAACTGCGTTCACGTGGGATTTGGGTTGATTCGCTTTCCAGAAGGGAAGATGTCCACGAGAAGAGGGAATATCGTTTTATTGGAAGAGGTTCTTAAGCAGGCCGAACAGGAAGCTTTGCAAATTATAAAAACGAAAGATGCGGAGAAATCGGAAGATAAAAAGCTTACAGATGAAGAGCAATTGGAAGTCGCTCGTCAGGTCGGAACGGGCGCGGTGATCTTTTTTGATCTTAAAGCCAAGCGCACCAAGGACGTTGCGTTTGATTGGAAAGAAATTTTGAATTTCGAAGGAAATTCGGGTCCGTATCTCCAGTATACCTATGTGCGGATGGGGGCTCTGCTGGAGAAAGCTCAAAATCTCGGATTTTTATATTCTTCGAAGGATGAGCCCAAACTTATCACGGAAGAAGAGCGTTTGGTGGCGCGTAAGCTTTTAGGATTTCCAGCCGTCCTTGAAGCAGCCGCCAGAGACTATGAACCTTCCGTGATTTCTCACGAACTCTTAGATTTGGCAGGTGCATTCAATCGTTTTTATATGAATATTCCTTTGTTAAAGGGTGAACAGGATCTTAGGGCGGGACGTTTAGCTCTCGTTCATCAGGCACAAACAACTTTGGAGTTGGGATTAAAGCTTCTTGGGATTGAATGTCCGAAGAGAATGTAAATATCGGCGAGCGTTCTAATCAGCTCCAGCAGCGTAGCCAGGAATTCCATCGTTTCGAAGTAATTGAGCTGCAAATTGGAGGGCCGTTATACTCATCAATTCGGTACCATCTGGCACGCCAACAAAGATAACCTCATGAGTCGCTTTTTCACGAACGGCCA
>CAZSZT010000431.1:0-1943 GCA_964611175.1 uncultured Bacteriovoracaceae bacterium | reverse complement strand
CTGAATAAATACGATGATTCGGAAGAAGAAGTTGCACGGCTTCTTGGCATTGGGTTTCTGATATTTGTGGAAAATGGGATAAAACTTCCTGGTAGGGTCTATAGTCAATTTTATCGTTTGTCACTTTTTCCCAACGTTTGACCCACTGCTTGCAAAACCCGCAATCTCCATCGTAGAGCATAAGGGGTTTAGGAGCTGGGCGTCCATGGGCGGGCATACGGGGGTTTTCGATACTCTACACATTTTTTCGCCCGGAACACTCAATTTGTGTTAAGAAGGCGGCTTATGGGGTTTCGGACTTGGAAAGCCTTCTTTGTTTTGGTTGTCACACTTACTCCAGGTGTATTTTCAAAATTTTTCGCGGAAACGTGTCAGGAAAAGATTCTGAGAATTGCAGGCCGGCTACCTGTCGAGTCTTCGTATTATGTGGGGAGTCTTCATCGAGGTAAGGCCTTTGAAACCCGTGCCGTCTTGACCGCTTTATCAGAGAGATATTTGGAAAAACAAAGGCACGGCGAACAGTCGAGGGGAGAAAAACTTCTGGGAGAGATTCTTTGGAGCGTCGATTTTATGGAATCTTATTGGGAAAAGCATCCCAAGGGGTTTCTGGAACTCGCAAAACTCACTTATTTTCTTAAACTTACAAACCGTGATGAACTGAATCTCTTTAGAATTATTCGAGTTCTCAATCGAGTTCGCGATGCAGAAATATCGGAGGCTCTCGACCCGGTCTTAAGAGATCCGATGCATAAGTATCATTTTCGAATTTTGCAGATTTATGAAACGGAGGGACGGAGAAATCCAGAATGGGCGCAACGTTTATTGGAAGCTTCCAAGGAATGGGACGCGACTAATCTCGGCCATAAATTGTATCCCCTTATTCAAGTCTCATGGCGTTTTACGGGAAGAGGGACTCAAGGCGCTTCACGAGGCACCCTGGATGCTGTCGTTTCGATTTTAGATGATCCTTCCGATCGCCGTGTTCCGATTGTTTTGGGAGCAATCATTAATAGTGCAGCGGCCGCTCCAGACCCGATTATCAATAAGGTTTTTTCTCTATTGGATAAGACTTCCCGTGGAAGAAAAAATATAAAGGTCTATCGGCAGGCGATCGATTTTCTTTCAAGTCTTTTGTCTTTTCATTTGGTTTCCGACGGTGCGGAAAGATCCCTTGATTCCAAGCACCGAAAGGAGTGGATTTCAAAGGTGATTAACGTCTTGGAGGGTCAATTGGCCACGAACTCCTCAAGAATGACCATTGAAAAACGAAAAGAGATCAGAGCTCGTATTGATATCCGCCTTAAGGACTCAAGCCATTAATATAGTTTTCGATCAGCGCGATTTTCTGACTAGATAATCTAGGCCCGTTCTTGGGCATTTCGCCGGAAGCAACAATCGTATAGAGCGTTGACGTCGTGGGGCTTCCCGCTTCGACATACAACAAAACAACGGATTCGGTCGCAAAACCCGAATGGCACTGAATGCAATTCGGTGTGAGAACTTGAGCGGAAAGGGTTGCAAAGTCCACGGATGTTGGCACACCACCAGGAGTGGTTCCGTAAGAAGCCGCCTCATCGGTGCCGGTTGTTCCGCAGCCAGAAAGAATCAACAATATTCCAAATAGGAAAATCCCGTATTTCATAAATTCATAAATACCTGTGCAAAGAAAACCCATTCATCCACGGCATCTCGACGCTCATAACGAGCGCCACCGATCATGGACAAAAAGTGAGTCCATCTCATTAAAACTTGTGGACCCAGCCGATACATTTCTTCCGCAAACGGATCCGCTACTTTTAAATATTCACCCACGGCACTTACTTCCAACCACCCCCAGGGAGTGAAAAAAGGTTGTCCATATAGAGTTTGCTGAGCAAAAGATTTATTTTGACCGAGAGTGGTTCGATACGTGAAATCATATTCAAACAATAAACCTCCGTATT
>CAZSZT010000430.1:0-1949 GCA_964611175.1 uncultured Bacteriovoracaceae bacterium | reverse complement strand
TTCGATCGGGTATCTTCGATTCGAGGATCGGCATCCATCTTCTCCTTCATCTTGAAATACAAATCTCGTTGAATTTCAGGATCCGGACCACTGATTGTAAATTCTACCGGGCTTCCACGACGTCCAGATAATGGACTTCCGAACCGATCTCGAACAATCACCTGAATGCCTTTCATTTTTCTGGCTTCCGCTCTTAACTCGGAAGCAATCTCAAACTGATTCAATTTTCGCTCAGATCGATCTTTTAAAATGATGACTCCATTTCCCCGGTTTCCTTCCCCACCCTGGCCAAAGCCACCGGCCGAAGTGATAAGACGCACAACATTTGGATTCCGGCGAACGACGCCTTCAAATTCTCTAATTTTGCTATCCGTAAAAGTAAGGGAGCTTCCCTCAGGGGCAATGAAAGTTAAAAAAAGCGCTCCTCGGTCTTGGGGTGGCTCAAGTTCTGTGGGAATAAATTTCAAAACACTGAGGGAGCTAAGAAATAAAATGCCAGCGACTCCAATGACGATTTTTTTGTGCCGAAGGCTCTTTTCAAGACTGCGAACATAAAAAGACCTTAGTTTTTCCAATCCTCTTTCGAATCCTCTTCCAAACCTTGTTTTCCGCTCGCTGACTCTTAAAAACTGAGAGCACCGCATGGGTGCTAATGTCAGAGCTTCTAAAGACGAAAGCCCAACCGCCACAGAAATCGTAACGGCAAATTCAAAAAAAAATCTCCCTTCAATGCCTTCCACAAAGGCAATCGGAATGAAAATGGAGACAAGCGCGACGGTTGTCGCCAAGACAGCAAAAGTAATTTCTCGAGCCCCCAAAATCGCAGCCTTCACTCGGTCGTACCCCAATTGCATATACCGCATGATGTTTTCAAGCATCACGATGGCATCGTCGACAACAACCCCGATGGCCAGGGCAAGCCCTAAAAGAGAGAAGGTATTCAACGTAAATCCAAAAAACTGAATAAAAATAAAAGTCCCAATGATGGAGGTTGGAATGGCGAGTAAAAGATTCATCGCTCCCGAAAAAGACCCCACAAAGAGCCAGCAAACAAGGGATGTAAAAAGAGCGGAAAGAATGAGAGTAAAAATGAGTTCTTGAATACTATCCCGAATAAATTTCGTTTGATCAAAATTAATACGTATCGCGGCTCCATCGGGAAGGGTCTTGTTAATGATTTCAAGCTTTTGTTTAACGCGATCGGCAGTTGCCACCGCGTTAACACCGCGTTGCTTATGGATCGCGATTCCAAGAGCCGGGATTCCGTCGATTCGAGCATAACGACGAATATTTTCCGTTCCTTCGTAAATCGACGCCACGTCCGAAAGTTTCAGGCTTTGATAAATCGGAGATCCTCCCCGACGACTGATGATAAGATTTTCAAAATCTTCAATCTCACTCACCTCACCGGTCATTCGAAGGAGACGTTCGGAACTTTGATTTTCAAATCTTCCCGCCGGGAGTTCTTGATGTTCTCTTTCAATACTCGCGACGATATCGGTACTGGTAAGCTGGTATTTCTTTAAAAGTTTGGAATCCAAATCAATTCGAAGCATGGGCTCGTGAAATCCGTAGGCCCGAACTTCAGCGACTCCATCAATGGTAGAAAGTTGATCACGAACGCGATCTCGAAAAAGAATCATCAAATCTCGAAAGCTCAATTGGTCGGAGCTAAGAGCGGCTCTCAAAATAGGATCATCATTGGCATTACTTTTGGTGACGGAGGGCGGATCTAAATTTCCGGGAAGTTCCCGCTGAACGCGAGTGAGCAGGGTATTGATTTCTTGAACCGCAATATTGATATCTCGATCCAAGCCGAATTCGAGTCGGATATCGGCACCCCCTCGCTCGGCCTCCGATGTCATGGAACGTATTCCTTCCAGGGTCACCAAAACTCCTTCGACGGGTTCGATAATATCCTTTTCAATCACGGACGGTGTCGCGCCTGC
>CAZSZT010000429.1:0-1958 GCA_964611175.1 uncultured Bacteriovoracaceae bacterium | reverse complement strand
CCCGTTCTTTTTGCAAAAGATCCTCTGGCCGACGACGAACCCATAAAGCCTAGTAATCGTTATGAATCCCTTGAATACGCCATTCGAGAGATTGAGCCGGATCTGGATGCCACTTCATTCGTAACGGATGTCACTCGCCTTTATGATCTTGCGTGGAAAAAGGGTGATGGCATTCTTCAAAAATTCGTTCGTGATATAGGAGAAACGGAAGGTAACCAGGAGTTCGATGATCTCCTGAGCGGCAAGAATGGGGAAAAAGTAGAAATAAAAATTCCCGGCCTTGGCGCTGCGGAATGGAATAAAATTAACGGTTCTAGAATTATTCGGGTGATCCACGAGAATTCTCCGCTTTCCCTTATTTTTCGGTATGAAGAATTGGATCCGCAATGTTTGCATATGCGCCAATATCGTGCGCGACAGCACTTTGATGCCGGAAAGAGCCGAGCGGACGGACAAGCAGGACGCGATGTCGTCGAGATCACCGTAAGATATGATGGACAAGAGTATGAATTCTTGAATGCGTCGTTTTATCCAAGACTGACCTTCGGAACAAAAGAACATCTTTTAGATTGGTACTATGCAACCTATAAGACTCCGACCCAAGGGGACAAATGGCTGGCTTTGTATTGTGCAAGCGTTCAAAGCTGCCTGAGCCTTGGAGTCTCCGGACTAAAGGTTGCCCTTGGCCATAGCGATACGCTTGCTTTGGAACCCGTTATTTTATCGTTTGCTTTTGGATGGACGATCGGACGATGGGTCAGTTTCTATCGGAATTGGAAAACTCGTGGACCTATGGAAGTTCAATACTTGAAGCTTTCCTCCGTCAGCATTTTATTCGCGACGCTTTTAGGTTTGTGGACGGATTCCTTTCATAGTCTCCCCTATTATGTTTTTAATATTTCCGCCAACAACCTTGCGAAGGGGCAGTTTGAAAATAATGCGACTATTCGTAGCCATATGCGTCTCAATCAAAAAAAATTAGTTATTCCCATACCAAAAACGCCGTGGTCCGAGGCGATGAAATGGGAAACCCCGATCAATCAAGCTTCCTTTGAAAACCAGAATTGGTATTCGATCCCCTTTACCTTGAGACTTGCAGGTCTTCTTTCCTTCGCTGTTGGAGGACTTCCCGTTGGTGATATTTTATTAATAAGCTCCATACCGTCCGTGCAATTCGGTAATTTAAAATACGCGGAAAGACGTAACTATGAACATGCCCATAAACTAAGAGCCGATTGGGAAAAAAGCATTTTGGGCTTAATGAGCCAATTGAGTGTCGGAAATTTAATCGATCTCGCCCATTATCTTGCTAAGGTTTCTCATTCGGGCCAATCACGAAATCGTGAACCAGCTATAACTCACCTTCGGCAAATAGCTTACCGCTTAAAAAAAGCTTTTTATGCTCCAAGCTTTTATCCGGGACGGCTGGTAAGTCTTACGGGAAGAGTATTATCTTTGGACTCTCCGTCAAAGAATCGATCCCTTTTTAAAAGAGCCTATGCTCCGCTGGATTCGGCACTCGGACATTATCCGAGTCATTGCGGCGATCTCTTAAGCCGATTGGGAGATAAAATGCAAAACGGCTTTAAAGAGACAATTCGCTCTCAATACCCTCAGTCTAATATGTAGGATTGGACTTTAGTCCGATGCCAGGAATATCGATCCGTTCATTTCTTTTTTAACCTGAAACACTTGCATCTGAATTTTCATGGGCGTACTTAGTCGCACATGAGCGTAGCAATAAAAATCTTAATTTTACAAAATTAATACCAACTAGAAGGAAGAGCTTTTATTGTTGAAGAAGACTCGGCGACAGCCAACGCCCTCCAAAGAAAATTGGAATCGGCCGGCGTCGAAGTTCGATGGGTTGAAAATTACGAAGCGGCCGTGGAGCTATTAGATAAAGAGCGATTCCATGCCATTATTACCGATACATCCAGAAGTATCGATATGATCAA
>CAZSZT010000428.1:0-1977 GCA_964611175.1 uncultured Bacteriovoracaceae bacterium | reverse complement strand
ATCGCCGGGATTGAATTTTTTTATTTTCACTTTTTCCAGAATTCCCATAATTTCTTTGGAATGAAATCCAGAAAATAAATCTAAGGTAAAGGCCGGGGATGTGATCTCCGCTGGCGATTTCTCCGATGAGGTTGTGGTTGCCTTTTCATCGACGATGACGAGGTTTCGAAGCTCGGACCAATCAACACCTTCAATAATGAGCGGAACAGGTCCCTTATCCGTACTAAACTTTGCCGCAACGAGATTTTCCAAAATAAGGGCGGCGGTATGACCCTTCGAAACTTCTTGAATTCGATTGGCCATATGAACGGCAGGAGCCATTCGACCGAGACGAACATGACAGCAGCCTGTTAAAAAACTAAAGCCGATGGATTTCATTCTCTTTTGCCTATTCTGATTGCCAAAATGGAGGTCCGCCAAAGTTTGGCAAGACTTAGCGAGACTTTCGATATGAGACGCGGTTTTTAAAACCTGGCTCGTTAACGAAACCCACTTTTCAACAGGTGTCGTTTCAAAAAAAGATTCTAACTCGGCCCAGGATTTCGAACTTACTTCCGCGCTCATCGAGTTATTATTATAGACGTCCTATTCACGAAGATACAGCCTAAATCCATCGGCGTAAAAAGGAGTTCATTTTTAATTTATACGGAGGGTAGCGAAATTTCGAATCCCACAAGAAGGATTTTCGTTCTACGGCCTTAAAATGAGAAAACGCATTAAAGCTAAACTCCCCATGATACGATCCGATGCCGCTCTCTCCGACTCCCCCAAATGGCAAGCTTGAATGGGTCAGGTGAACAAGGGTGTCGTTAATGAGTATGCCCCCGGCTGAAATTTTTTGAATGGCAAGGTTTTGATTTCTTCGATCTCGGCTAAAAAAATAAAACGCCAATGGTTTGGGCCGAGATCGAACGATGGAAAACGCTTCCTCAAGATTTTTATAACTGAGAATTGGCAATAAGGGGCCAAAGATTTCTTCGTTCATGATCGGATGATTAAGGTCGTGGTTTTCAATGAGTGTTGGTTCTATATAACGAGTCGTTCGGTTCGATCGACCACCGTGAAGAATACGGTTTCCTTCTCGAAGTCTCAAAATTCTGTCGAAATGTTTTTCATTAATGATTCGTGCATAGTCCAAGCTTTCCTCCGGATTATTTCCAAAAAACTCCGTGATTCGCTGCTTAAGTTCAGAGACGACTCTGTCTTTGAGGGAGTGAGGAACCAAAAGATAGTCGGGAGAAACGCAGGTCTGGCCCGCATTATAAAATTTCCCCCAAACGAGGCGCCGAGTGGCAACCGACAGATCAATATCCGAATCAAAAAGGGCGGGACTTTTTCCTCCGAGTTCAAGGGTCACGGGGGTCAAGCTTTTGGCTGCGGCTTCCATTATTTTTTTTCCTGTTTCCGTTCCTCCTGTAAAAAAGATGATGTCCCAACGTTCGCGAAGAAGTTCTTCTCCGACTTCACGCCCCCCTTCATGAACGTATAAAAGTTTCGGATCAAATGTGGATGAAAAGATTTTGGAAAGAACACGAGACGTCGCAGGGGCAAGCTCCGATGGTTTCATGACCACCACATTTCCAGCGGCCAGGGCCCCGATCATTGGCATGACTGAAAGATGATACGGATAATTCCACGGTCCCATAATAAGGCAAAGCCCGTAGGGTTCCGGAACAATAAAACTTTTGGCGGTCCAATGCGGAATT
The DNA here is from genome assembly GCA_964611175.1 of uncultured Bacteriovoracaceae bacterium. Classification (GTDB taxonomy): domain Bacteria; phylum Bdellovibrionota; class UBA2394; order UBA2394; family UBA2394; genus CAZSZT01. Next base: position 271 of record CAZSZT010000428.1, on the reverse strand, counting down.
TTCCAAAAAGGAGTTCTAACTTTACGAGGTCGAGCCCAACGATGAAGTCGAGATAAACAATGGTCGATTTCGGAGACCACAGGGATGATTTCAGAACTATAAGATTCAAATTCTGGCTTCCGAAGGTCCTCATAAAGGGATCGAAGGATAGCCTTTTCATTTTGAAGAAGGACCTTTTTAAGTTGAGTTAGTGTTTGTTTCCGACGTTCAATACAGAGCGTTTCCTCGGTGTCAAAAAAGGAACGTTGTTGCTCAATGATCTTCTTCATGC
>CAZSZT010000427.1:0-1981 GCA_964611175.1 uncultured Bacteriovoracaceae bacterium | reverse complement strand
ATATTGCTCGAACTTGCCCAAGGGGTGGCGAAATCGCAGCTGAAAACTCAGAAGCTAGTATTTCACAACGAAGAGTCTCCGCGAATACAAGTGAACTGCAAGCTGCCGGTAAAATCACGGCAACGGCCAACAACTGCCAGCTTATTAGAAAACTGGATTGGAATGAAAACCCCGGACCGCAACAAGAATACGGACTTAATGGAAAAGTTGTTATCGGTTCCTCTGTTGCTGGCGCTATTGCCCGATTAGGCGGGAAGGACCTTCATGAAACCCAAGATAAAACTGCCGATTATGAATTTGTTGTTACCCACGATATCAATGGGGCGATTGATTCACAGGTATCCAATGCCGAGGGAGTAAAATCCACGCATAAAATTGAATTCGTTAACTTTGGCCTTGCTTATATTTTAACTGATGAAAAGAGAATGGAACTACAAGAGATTGAGGCCGATCCTCTTGGAGAGGAACAGCGACGAAGTGGGAAAGTTGATTACTATAATGCGCTATTACAATGCAAAGGATCTGTGATTGTCGACGGAAAGACTTATGATTGCTCTTCCTTTACGAACCGAATGATTATTCGGAAGATTAAAGAGGAAAATAAATAAGTTTTTAAATTAAATCTTGAGTAAGAAAGAACCCCCGCCATATCGGCGAGGGTATCTTTTTAAATGAATCTCGAACACTCGTAGACTGCTAGAGAATTCATGCTTTTAAAGATTATCGTCTTCCATATCTCCTGGAACAAAAACCATCGTCTAAAACCTCAAGCTTACTTGGCTGGTTTGGTTGCGTTTTTTTTGGCCTCCTTCTGATCTCCAGTCTTCTTTGACTGCGCAAAAGATACCTGTGGATAAGTCTTCTGCAATTTCGACCGCAGCCTAACGGCTAATACATAGTCTTTAAAAACTCGACACTCCCCAGATGACGTCCACGGCCCTGCATGCTATGAATTCAGGACTTTAAGTTATGAAAAAGCTCGTAAAAGGAATTGTTGAATTCCGCAAAAAAATCCTCCCGAGTTATAAGGAAAAGTTTGCTGAACTCGCACTCGGCCAGTCCCCGGATACGTTGTTTATTGCCTGCTCGGACAGCCGCGTGGTCCCCAATCTTTTTGCTTCCACGGATCCGGGAGATTTATTCGTCATTCGAAATGTGGGCAATCTGATTCCTTGTTGTCAGGAAAACGGCCACTCGTCCGCCGATGAATCCGAGGCCGCAGCGATTGAGTTTGCGCTCTTGAACTTGAATGTGACGGATATCATCGTCTGTGGGCATTCGGAATGCGGCGCCATGCAGGCGCTCGTGGAAGGAAGGGAAAAAGTAAAAGCATCTAACCTCAAGGCGTGGTTGAGACATGGCGAACCCTCGTTACAGAGACATGGCGAACCCTCGTTACAGAGACATGGCGAACCCTCATTAGAGAGCGATAAAACTAAACTTAGTCCCGTTAATCATCTTTCTCAGATGAACGTTCTCCAACAACTCGAACATCTAAAATCGTACCCCGTCGTAAAGGATCGAGTCGCAAGCGGCAAACTTAAGCTCCACGGCTGGTGGTTTGAGCTCAAGGGGGCGGATGTGTATTCGTACGAAGATTCAGAAAAGAAATTCATTCTCATCGACGAGGAACAAGCTCAAAAGATCCTCACCCGCCTATCTTAAGCGAAAATGAAATTGGCCCCCCAATCGCCGATCCGGAAATGTGAAAAATTCTTCAAAAAATTCTCCCCAGGGAAAGTTAGAACTCGGAGAGGTAAAAGTCTACTGCCTCGAAAAGACGATCGATTCATTCTAAAAGGCGCACTCCTGGATGATTCTGCACCTTTAAGAAACGTTATTTAAAAGTTCTTTTAGATCCAATGACTTCAAATCAATGAGATCACCATTCACATAACGATGAAGAAGACTCCCAATAAAGGTCTGATAAGGAATCCCTAATCGCTCTGCCTCTGTTCGCAGATCCGCCAGAACTCCTGCA
>CAZSZT010000426.1:0-1989 GCA_964611175.1 uncultured Bacteriovoracaceae bacterium | reverse complement strand
GCCAGCCGTCCCGAGCCAAGGAGGCTCAAGCCATTCTTAAAACGAGAAAATTTGCCGAACGTTTCGCGTTGCACAGCTCTTGGCTTCAAGGGCTTCGGCCCTATCGAAGCCAAGCCATCGTGGCCCTGGCGCATCTTCTTGGAGATTCTGCTTTTGAGGCCTTTTTGGCAGGCGAATTTTCTCAACCCCGTCTTTTAAGAATTCTTCGACAAAATATCCAGACAGAAGCGCAAGCCTTCGAGATCCTCGCCGAACTCCAATCCGTCGGCCGACCTTTTGAACCTCAGAAAGAGAAGGCTTGGTAACCGAAAAAGAAACTTACTCCAAGGCGGCGACTTTGAGTTGGGTTTGAACGAGCTTCTCGCCGCGTTTATAAGTGAGGGGAATATTTTGTCCGATATCGCTTGAACTGAGTTCCGTCCAATGACTGATTGCCGTTAAAGGTTTTTGATTCCAATCGACGAGAATATCGTTCACTCGAAGGCCTGCCTGATGGGCAGGGCTTCCCACTTCGATTTGTTGAACCACAAAACCTTCTGAATCCAAGCGAAGTTTAAAACCCACATAGGGTTGTCGGGCCTTTCCATCATTGATAATGGCAAAGACGATATCATCCAGCCGCCGAGAAGAAATGGCCGCCCCCCAAGCTTCCCTTTCAAAGGCCAAAACAGATCCTACAAAGCGAAGTTTTTGATCCAGAACCACCCCGCCCGAAGACAAAATGGAAGGCTCCGGGAGAAAGAGAACGAGATCTTCGTCGACACCGGTCTGAAGATTCGTATGAAAAATTTGAGACTGAACGGAAAGTCGATCGAGTTGCCCCGGATAGCTTGAAGAAAATACGGACAGATTTTCTCCCCCTTTGATTTCGTCCGTCCGTGTCGGCCATCGACCCAGTTTTTTACCAAGCGGCATAAAAGGATTTTCAAGTTTCAAGACACTCACCCCTAAGGCCGGATCCCAGCCCTGAAGCTCTACTTTCTTCCACTGACTTCCGTCGTACGAGCATTCGACTTCACGAAGAGCCGAGATCCATTCCGAAAGCGTTATAAGATGCTGGCTTCCGTCGTATAAAAAGGCCGTCCCTGCAATCGTTTTAGGTCCCAAAACATCCAGAGAGCTCAAGCCTTTTGAGCGAAACCAATCGACAAAATGCTCAATGGCAACTCCGGGCGATGTGAATTCTTCCGATTGAGCTTGGGTCGTGGGATGACCGCGACATGTCCAAAGATATTTCTTCAACTCAACGAGTTTTTGGTTCTCGTCCATTCCACCGGACGAAAGTTCTTTGCGCTCCCAATCGGGAATTTTTTCGCAAGCAACGAAACACATGGCGATCCATGCCAATCCAACGACACGCACTAAAACCATACGATAAGATTTCCTAAGAGCGAAAAACCATGATGGGCTTCCCAAGAGCCCGAATGAGTATCCCCAAAAACCATCATTCCAAAATACCGAGTAACGACTCCGGTTGAAAACCATCGATTAATCCCCATATCCACGCCCAAGCTTACTTCAGGTTTTAATCCATATCCAAATCCTTTACTCGAAGTGTGGATAATCACGGGTCCGGCGGCACCTTCCACATAAGGTCTTAGAACGCTTTCGGAAAAAAAGTGCTTAATACCCACTAAAACCGAATAATTGTGGATTTTAATATTACTAAAGTGAAACCGAATCTCATACGGATCAACTCGATAAAACCCTTCCGCTGCAATACCGGGATCCGTCGTTCTCTCGTGATGAAGCGGCATATCAGCGCCCAGCGCTCCTCCCATCGCCAGTGGGGCTGCTTGTGCCGATTGCCCGAACATCAAAACAATCGAGAAGCAGAGGCCGCAAAAACGAAGTTTAAGAAAGACGCTTTCTCTCGGACTGAATGAATTCAAAAACTTTAGAAAATATCTCTTTTTCATTCACAAACTCCTTCTTTTGCCCTTTTCGAATTTTCCACTCCACTTGTCCATTCTAAAGTCCTTTTTCTCC
>CAZSZT010000425.1:0-2023 GCA_964611175.1 uncultured Bacteriovoracaceae bacterium | reverse complement strand
TTAGAAGCCAAGATAAAACCGCTTTTAGCTTTCAATATAACGGAAAGCCGATGGTAGTTTCTGGGCCTTTGATTCGATTGCAGAATCCCAAACTCCTCTTTCCAAAACGCCCATGAAGGCCCTGGTTGTTCGGAAACTTCCTTACGGAGAGTCAGACTTAATTCTTCATTTTATTACGGAAGAGGGAAAACTGATTTCGGGATTTGCCGCCGGGGCGAGGAACTCAAAGAGACGCTTTCCCCATCAGTTTCATCTCGCCGGTCTCTATGATGTGGAGTGGACTCATCGCCAACAAGAAAACAAACTTTCTCGTATCCACCGGGCCGAGCTTTTAGAAGTTCACTTAGGCCTTACGTCGAATGGGGGCGCCTTGGAACGATGGGCGAGAGTTTTAGAATGGATTCAACTTCATGAAAACGAAATCTTTTCATTTGAAGATCTTTTTCGGCTTTTAAAAAGCTTAGCCCAGAATGATTCCGGTGGATGTTCAGCCTTTCAGAATTTTTTTCTTCAAGAAATGAAAATTCATGGGTGGAATCCGGAATTAGAAAATTGCGTGATCTGTGGAAAAGCTGTGGAAGAAAATCCACATTTTTCGATTCAGGATGGTGGAGTTGTTCATGCCACGCATTCTCATGGAAAGCCCATTCGAGAGATCAGTCTAAAAATCTTGCGAGTAGGAGGAGCAAGAGAGCGGACCCCCATCGAGTGTCTCGATGAAATCGACCATCTTCTTATGACCTATTTAGAATGGCATATGGGAACGACATTTAAGAGCCGGCCAAAAAACTCCGGTTAAACTGATTTATGCTTTAAATATTTTTCGTCTTTTCGATGGAAAAAGTCATGGTGGCGAGCACAGAGAGTCAAAAGATTCTCGGCGTCATCCCTTCCATTTTGAGAAACCGGTTGAAGGTGATGCAAATGAAGGTGTTTCGAATTGCCGCAGACCTTTCCGCTCATCCCCCGAAATTGGCATTTCCCTTGGTCTCTTAAGTAAATCTTATATTTTACATTTGCAGACAGCGGTCTTCTTCCTAGAATTTTATTCCCAGGAAGAGTTGCCAAATTTGATGAGGAAGATAAAAGGGAAAAGGAACTGAACGAACCAGAACCAAAATTTTGCGGGTTTTGGTTCCGGTTCTCTTTTGATTTTTTTTCTCTCACTTCACCATTCGAACCCTTCTTCGTCGAATTGTGAGTCTCAGCCCCAGAAAAAGATTTTCGGGGATCTTTTTCTGGGAGCGTTTGTTTCTTCACCTTCACTCTCTTCGCCTTTTCCACGGGGTCTTTGGATTTGAGATAGAGATTCAAGACAGCTTCTAAGGTTTCTTCGATATTTTTTGAATGACTCACGTCTTGAGCTCGTTTGAGCTTTTTAAAAAGAATTTCACTGACTTCGAGATGCATTCGAAGAGCTTCTTTTCGAATATAATGCACCTTTTCTCGCTTTCTGCTTTCAGGAGAAATCTCGGCCACTTGTTTTTCAATCTCTGATTTAGGAAGAATTTTAGCCTTTTCCACCCATTCTTTTTGGTTATCCCGATCTAAAACCGCCAGAATATGCTTCACTTTGGAAACACTTACACTTCCATCATTTAAGCTCTGTTGAAGATAAGGCAAGTGTTTGGCCTTTCGAGCCACGGCAATAAAAGCATACGCATTGGCCTCCGAAAGACCTAAAGATTCCGTGGCATATCGAAACATGGAGCTAAAGCCAAGTTCCACGTAAAGCCTTTGCTCTTCAATTTCCTGAAGAACCTCGATGAGTTCTTTTTCAAGTCGTCGATACTCACTCGATAAATGCAAGGCTTTTTCATGAAGTGGATAAGGTTTCGTCGGCGCCACAACCATAAGCATTCTCCTTCTGAAAAGATTCGTACTCCAGAAGTTTCTTAAAATCAATACATTTGTATGGAGTTTTAAATTTTAAAGAGGGTCTCACACTCAAGGAAAAATAAAAAATAAAAAGAATTTATGGAAGATTTAAAGGAGGGGGCAAACCAAACCCTCAAAATTTGGT
>CAZSZT010000424.1:0-2028 GCA_964611175.1 uncultured Bacteriovoracaceae bacterium | reverse complement strand
CAAGTTCAGAGATGCTAGAGGCAGGCGCTCGTTGGGGTAGCTGGAGTAACCAGAATTCTGACAGATCACGGACTGACTGGGTAAATGAATATCAAAAAATTAGTGATGGTCTCCAAGCTGACATAGTTAAAAAAGAAGCTGAAATACAAAGAAAGAAAAATGCAACTGGTGACTCTCCAGCGCCACCACCGTTACCCAAGGATCTTTTTGGTAGCAGCGGTGAAGCTACGCCTGCCCGCACCAAACTCTTTTGCGAAGACGATGCTGTTTCAATTGCAAGTTTTAAAGAATGTGCAGCAGAAACTGCTGAAGGAGCTTATAAAGAACTCGGGGATTTATATGAAAAAATTGCTTTATTTGGAATGAATCCAACAGACGGCGAAAAGCTTTACAGCGAGCTTAAAGATGCTATTGATACAGTAATGGCGGGGCTTAATTCATCACATACAGATTATGCAGTTCTTCACAAAACATTCTCTGCTCTTGGAAATGCGCTCCAAGCGAGAAATAAGGAACTCGCCGACGCTCGAAATACCGACCCAACCGCAACGATCGGCCAAGCACAGAATCTTTACGCCACCTATGTTCCAGGCCAACTTGTTGCTTCAACTTTGCAATCTTGGGGAAATGGATCCTCGCCGAATCTCGCCTATGCTGGTGGTTCAAATACTTACGGGGTGTCGAATTGGTCGAATGCGACCCTCACAAATTCTAAAGATTCTGGCTCTTCGCCCTTCGGCTTCACCGTTTGTCAATACGGCGAGAATTGCTAAATCAAACTTATCCCTTGAGTTAAAAAAACATTTTCTTGATAGAAGCCCATTGGAATCAACGCGATCTTTTTTATATTTCAGTCTTTTCCTCTCTGAAAATTTTTAAAAAACCGCTACGAAAATTTTTCAATTAACCTTCTGAAGCGCTCATTAAAACCGACTTCTAGACGGCACCAATTTTGCAATCTTTTAAGACCAAGAACTGAAACGAATAAAAAATGCATACAAGAAACATCCATTTAAGAAATTCCAAGAAAGGCCAAACGGCCCTTGAATACGTTCTTGTTTTAATGGTTCTGATTTTGCCGCTCGCTGCGGGCATTCGCGAAGTTCTCGAAGATAAAGATGACAACAAAAAAAATCTTTTAACCACCTTAGTAAAAGATTCCTACGGAAACGAAAAATCTTTTGGAGTGATTGGGCGTCCGTACCCTTAAAAATTTTGTGATTAAGTGAAACAACCGAAGAAAGGACCAAAACGATGAAAGCATTGAAAATCAAAATGAAGACAAAAGGCCAAACAGCTCTCGAGTACGCACTCGTCGTGGCTGCGATTTCCTTGGTGATCATGGCCGCTTGGAATGTGGTGGGTGACAAGGTCAACCAATCCATTCGAAAAGATGTTCTTCAACGCGTGACGGACAATCTTGAAAAAGGCAATGCAGCGATCCGCCGATAATAGTTTTCGCAGAATTCAGCTGGGCATGTTTTTGGGCAAGAAGGGTCAGACGGTCCTTGAGACAAGCTTTGTCTTCTCGGTTCTGATCTTTCTTGCTTTTGCTCTCATTAATCTAGGGATCAGTCTCCATACAAAAACCATCGCTACTTACGCGGCCTTCATGGCGGCGCGAAGTTATCAAGTTTATGGAGATCAAACGAATTCCCAGGTGTTTATGGAGTCCATGAATAAAGGTCAGCCGGAAGAATTTTTAGGAGACCTTAAAACCTATGCTTCCGTTCGTGCGGCTGAAGATATTTTTACCTGCGCCCTTCCATGGATGGCGGTTCCCGATCAAGACAAAGAAACGGCCATCACGGAGGATATGTTTAAAGAAAATAAAAGTTATTCCGACCGATGTTTAGAAGGCCGTCGCAAATACGAAAAAATGAATATCGGCAAAAGTTTAAAATTTTTGGCTTTTGAAAAAGACAATTCGAATCCAAGCTTTCGTGGAAATGCTGACCAACAACTCGAGAAAGTCGCAGACGCCTATAAAGAAGATGGGCGTGAGCCCATTCGATTTGGAATTCTTAA
>CAZSZT010000423.1:0-2041 GCA_964611175.1 uncultured Bacteriovoracaceae bacterium | reverse complement strand
CAATGCCTAAGTAGCGATAGTTACGAAATTCCTCACGCATCAGAATTCTCTTAAATAAATCTCGGGTAAGCTCTTTAAGAGAGAATTGTTCCATATCTAGATTTATAAAAACTCCGCTTTTCACGGCGACTCGAATCAGCGGACAAATCCTTTCTTCCAACCGTCGAAGACAGTCTTCGTAAGACATCGGATCCATTCGACAATCAAGAGCTGACACTTTCAAAGAAATATTCACTGGCGGTATCGCACCCATGTCCGATCGATCAAGCAACGGATTCGTCGACCAGGCTTTAGCGGCAAGACCGACTCCTTCGATGAGCTCACGATAACGATCGTAATAAGACTGTGCTTCATCCTCTGACAAGACCGCCTCTCCCAAAATATCTAAAGTAAAGGCCATGTTCTTGGATCTCGCCGTTAGGAGTTTTGGCAAAGCACCTTGAACATTCTCACCCACGATGAAATTTCGAGCCATTTGCTTAACCTGCCAATCTGCAAAAAAAACAAGGAAGCGATCAAGAATGGGTACGCGCACAAGACTTGAGATCGTCGAAAGAAGAACCGGCCAAGGTCCGCCCACGGCGGGTTTCGAGAGATATTCGAGGAGGTGCTCTTTTTTCTGTTCAAAGGTTTTCAAGACTGGCAAAACGTCCACGAAATGAAAAAGTTGAGTTTTCACCCGAGGATTTTGCGTTGTGGTATCGACGATTTTCGAAAGCCAAAAGTTCTTCTCCCAATAAGAACTCCGGCCCCCTTGAAAAATCTGCTGGCCGATCTCTTGGGTCCGTGTTTCAATTTTAGTTGGATCTGGAGGAATTTTAGAATTTGAAAAAACGACGGCTTCAGCTCCTGGGCTCATTTTCTGTTGGCTTTCTTTTGATTGTGGGTACTTATCTACTCATCCACGATCTACGTTCATTCATCGCCCAGCAACGAACCCAGCTTGTTCGTACAACCACAACCTTAGCGCAACTCATTCCGGCCAGTCTTTCGCTGCAGACAATTGACACAAAGAATTCTCAAAGTTCGAACGATAGTCAACTGAAAGAGATTCTCTTCCGGTTGCGAGACGACTTACGGATTGCGGGCCAGATTTATGTTTTTGGGCCGAACCAAAGACTCCTGGGTGCCACAGAGGCAAGCCCCGTTATAAGATTTGAGTCTACCGAGGTTCAGAATCCAGGCTTTCAGTGGAAGGGAAAATCCTTAAGGTTTACGGCCGTTGCCCCCGTAACGGCCAGGCACGCCCAACTCATGGGTTATGCCGTTATTGATTTTGATGAAACTCCATTTGCGTATCGGATCTTGGGTTATTTCCTTCATTATATTCTCTTGGCTGTCGGGCTCCTTGTCTTGGGAGGCTTCTTTTATTTATGGCAGTCGTCGAAACTTCAGTCTTTCGTTGGAAAAGAAAAGAAACGTTACTTCACTCTCTTTCAAGAAACTTCGGATGGCATCCTCTTCTTAGACCAAGATGGAAAAATTATTCGCGCGAATCAATCGGCGCTTTCTTGTTTTGAAGAAGCCCAAGAAAACGTCTTGGGAAGGAAACTTCTTGGAAATCAAACCGGAGGTGTTCTTTTTGTTCCCCTTTATGATTATAAACAAATTCTTCGAGACACGATTACAGGCGGAGAAAAATTCAGATCCAAAGCCAAACTTATTTTGAAACAAGAGCGAGTGAAATATGTCAGCTTCTCTTCTTCTCCTTGGATGGAGGAGAACTCCGGCAAAGGCGCGATCGTTATTTTTCAAGACATTACTGAAGATGTCATGCGCGAAGAAGAACTGAAACATTTTCAAAATCAACTGAGAGAAGAAAATCAACAACTTCAAAAGCAAATTGTTACAGATCCACTGACCCACTGTTTAAATAAGCATTATCTTCAACACTTTTTGACTTCGACCAATCTCCGCTGGGCAAGCATTGAAGGCTGCTCCATGCTTTTGTTGGACATTGATAATTTTAAAGCCATCAATGACGAAAAAGGACATTTTGCAGGAGATATTCTTTTGCAATCTTTCGCACAGTTTTTAATCG
>CAZSZT010000422.1:0-2044 GCA_964611175.1 uncultured Bacteriovoracaceae bacterium | reverse complement strand
TGTCGCGCTGCGGGTCGTCGAGTCGCAGACCATCCGGCGCGGCGCGGGAGCCCTTGAACGAGATGTGTATCGATACTCCGAAAGTTTTCTAAAGCCTCGGCGATGGCTTCTTTGGTAATTTCATGAAAGACCATTCGTTTTGTGGGAATATCGGGCTTTAAGACCTCCACTAAATGGTGACTGATACTTTCACCCTCGCGATCCTCGTCTGTCGCGAGAATCAATTCATCGGCGTCTTTAAGACAGTCCTTTAAATGTTTGATGATCTTCGTTTTACCCGACGGAATGACATAAAGCGGGCTAAAATCTTGATCCACATTAATGCCCAAAGAGGCCCATTTTTCTTTTTTATATTTTTCAGGAATCTCTTTGGCCGAGGCGGGCAAATCCCGAATATGTCCAACACAGGCCTCCACATGAAAACCAGACGGAAGGAATTTTCGAATCGTTTTGGCCTTTGTCGGAGATTCCACAATCACCAAAGAGCGGACGCGATCGGACGATTTTCCGGATGATTTTTTTACTCCGGACGCCTTTGCCTTTTTAGAATTCCTCCGCGCGGGGGCCTCCGAATCGTCATCGACGCTTCGTTGAGGGATATTGACTGTCTTAGACATCATTCTGGACACTCTTTGATCTTGCATGAGCTCTCAAATTCGTACAATGCATAATATGAGAAGAAAGTCTTAGCTAATACTTTTTTAAAAAACCACGTATGAAAACGAGTCAAAAGGATTTTAATGTGATTGGAGCCGGCCTTGCTGGCTCCGAAGCGGCTCTTGTTTTAGCCAATCACGGCGCTCACGTACGAGTCTTTGAGCAAAAACCAAAAACGTTTTCTCCCGCACACAAACTTTCAGGGGCTGCCGAACTCGTCTGCTCGAACTCCCTTAAGTCTTTAATTCTAACAAATGCTCACGGGCTTTTAAAAGAAGAACTTAAAATTCTTGGCTCGCCTCTTTTAGAGAAAGCTTTTCAATCTCGAGTGCCGGGCGGAAATTCACTTTCGATCGATCGAGAAGCCTTTAGTCAAAGAGTAACAAAAGCCCTTGAAGATCATCCCCAAATTGACTTTCAGCGTGTTCCGATCGAAGACATTCCAAAGGATGCTCCGACACTTCTTGCCACAGGGCCACTGACTTCGGAAAAATTGAGTAAAAGAATTTCGGAAATCTGTGGTGATGAGGGGCTTTATTTTTACGATGCAACATCACCCATCGTAAGCCTTGACTCTCTCGATTTAAATTATTTCTTTTGGGCGGGTCGAAATGATAGCTCCGAAGATTATTTAAATTTACCGCTGACAGAAGCGCAGTATGATGCGTTTCGAAATGATCTTTTAGCAGCAGAAAAAACCAGTGTGCATTTACCCGAAGAAAAACTCTGCTTTTTCGAAGGATGCCTTCCGGTTGAAGAACTCGCTCGTCGGGGCCGTGAGACCTTAGCTTTTAGCTGTATGAAACCTGTTGGCTTTGAACATCTCTATAAAAAGAGACCGTATGCGATTATTCAGTTTCGCCGCGAGAAAGCTGCCGGGGAATTGCTCAATATGGTTGGATTTCAGACTCAAATGAAATGGCCGGAACAAGAACGCGTCTTTCGAAAACTTCCGGGAATGGAAAACGCCGTTTTTGTTCGACTTGGCGCGATGCATCGAAATACGTTCATTAATTCCCCGGCGCATTTAAATAACCGGCTACAGTTCACCAAGGATCCGAAAATTTATTTTGCTGGTCAAATCACGGGTTCCGAAGGCTATACCGAAGCTCTGGCAACAGGACACTACGCCGCCTTACAAATGCTTGGGCTTCCGACTCTTCCCGAAGCAACCGGCATTCGCAGCTTGGTGCGTTATTTGATTGAATCCGACCCGAAATATTTTCAACCCATGAATTTTAATTTCGGCCTTCTTCCTTTAGAAGTGCCTGAAGTCCTTCCGAACGGTAAAATAAAACGAGAAGGAAAACGGGCGCGAAACGAACGCCGAGCTTCGCAAGCCTTAACCGCACTTAAAGAATGGCAACAAAAAGTTTATCCGAATTTA
>CAZSZT010000421.1:0-2057 GCA_964611175.1 uncultured Bacteriovoracaceae bacterium | reverse complement strand
GTTTTTCTAAATCAGATTTGGCCTTTCATGGACCCGTTGAAGCCAGAGCAGATCGAGATGCCGTAACGCTCATGAATGAGATCATGGCAGAAACCTTTTTGCCACCTCCCCTGGATACAACCTTTCCTGCCGGCTGGGGACATATGGTTGGGTATGCTGCAGGATATTATTGTTATGCTTGGGCGGACGTGATGGCTGCCGATATTTTTTCTGTCTTTAAATCACGTGGCTTGTTAAATACGGAAATCGGAATGAAACTTCGAAAAGAAATTTATGAAACCGGGAGTTCCAGAGACGAAAGTCTATCGCTCGAATCGTTTTTAGGCCGGCCCCTTCAATACGAGGCTTTTTTCGAAGATCTGGGAGTATAGCTTGCCTCAGAAATCTTCCAGAAAGTTTTCAAAAATTCTTGTCGCCAATCGTGGAGAAATTGCCGTTCGAGTTTTAAGAACGGCGCGAGAGATGGGCTATAAAACGGTAGCCATCTGTTCAGAAGCAGACCAAAAGGCTTTACATACGACTCAATCCGATGAAGTGCTGTGTGTTGGACCAGCCGAAAGTCAAAAATCCTATTTGTGCGTTCCAGCGATCTTAGAAGCGGCCAAGAAATCGAAAGCCGATGCCATTCACCCGGGTTATGGCTTTCTTTCTGAGAATGCGGACTTTGCTCGTGAAATAGAAAAAGCGGACCTAACGTTCATTGGCCCAAGCCCCGAAGTCATTCGTCGAATGGGTGATAAGGTTGTCGCGCGAGAAACCGTCGAAGAAGCAAAAGTTCCCACAGCGCCGGGAACGGGAGCCCTTATGGATCTTACGAAAGGTATGGGAATCGTAGAAAATCTTCTTAAGACACGATCGGATTTTCGTTTTCCTCTTCTCATTAAAGCCGCTGGTGGTGGCGGTGGAAAAGGAATGCGAATCGTCCGAAAATCGGAGGACCTTAAGGAAAATTTAGAAAGAGCGCAATCCGAGGCATTGAAAGCTTTTAATAATGCAGCTGTCTTTGTAGAGCGTTATTTGGAAGAGCCAAGACATATCGAAGTTCAAGTTCTTGGAGACGGAAAAAACTGCCTTCACCTTTTTGAACGTGAATGCTCCCTTCAACGAAGACATCAAAAAGTTGTAGAAGAAGCACGCAGTCCCAGTTTAAACGAAGACCTCAGAAAGAAAATTTTAGAAGCTGCCGTTCAAGCGGCTCAATCGGTCAACTACTCTAGTGCTGGAACGGTGGAATTCATCGTTTCTCAAAATGATGAATTTTATTTTCTTGAAATGAATACCCGAATTCAAGTGGAGCATCCGGTTACGGAATGGATCACCGGGGTGGATCTCATTCGGGAGCAAATTGAAATTGCTGAAGGAAAACCTTTAAGTCTAAAGCAGTCCGATATTCGATCGAATGGTCATAGTATCGAAGTCCGGCTTTATGCGGAAGATGCGGATAACAATTTCCTTCCACAACCTGGGCAACTTCATTTTCTTCGCTTTCCCTATTGGACAGGCGTTCGAGTGGACTCCTCGGTTCTAAGTCCTTGTACCATTTCTTCCTATTACGATCCCATGATTGCCAAAATTTCGGCTTGGGCACCAACTCGAAAGGATTGTACCGAACGAATGAAAGCTTTTTTGGCAGGAACCCACGTGGAAGGGCTTGTGACCAACCGTGCGTTTCTGATGGAAATTCTTCAGGCGGAATTCTTTGAAAAAGGGCGCTACCATACTCAAATTCTTGAATCAAATGGCTGGAGAAAATTACCCAGGATCCCAGAAGAAGTTATCGCCGCTCTGTGCCTCAAAGATCATTTAGAGAATCGTCTCGAACTTCAAAATAGAAACCTTAGCTCGTGGCAGGAAATAAATCGTGCGTTGGAGGCTTAAAGCAAAGGGGTACGATAAACCCATCGATGTGGAACTCATAAAGATTTCGGAAGGGTCTTATACTTTTCAGATCAATGGAAAGACTGTTCTTCTTACGAACCCAAAACGTTTTCCATTTTCTCTTTCGACAAATGAAGTTTCGATGACTCTGGAATCTTGGACCGCCCAACGATGGAGGG
>CAZSZT010000420.1:0-2061 GCA_964611175.1 uncultured Bacteriovoracaceae bacterium | reverse complement strand
AAAAAAGCGGATCTGAAGTTAGCTGAAGTCGAGGCAAAGATAAAAGATCTACAGAGCATGAAACGTTCGTTGAAGGAATTTTCAAAAGCCTGCGGTGAGAGTGTTCAGGCGGCGGCGGAATGTCGAGTCTTGGATTGTTTCGAATCAGGCTGGAAATGTTAAAGAGAAAGGAAAATAATATATGCGCGCTCATCTTTCGTTAAACGTTCAAAATGTTCAAATATCCGTCGAATTCTATAAAAAAGTTTTTAGCATTGAACCGCAGAAACAAACGGAAACCTATGCCAAGTTTGACTTGAAGGACCCATCCCTCAATTTCTCTATGCAATCGGGTGGTCTTATCAGCCGTGTCTCCCATCTAGGAATTGAAGTGGACAGTGTCGAAGAAGTTCAAAAGTGGGAGCAGCGTTTTCGGCAACAAGGGTTACTGGAGTATGCCGAAAAAGATGTGGAGTGCTGTTATGCTCGACAAGATAAGGCTTGGGTGAAAGATCCTGATGGAAACGCCCTTGAAGTTTTTTTTGTCTCCGAACAATTGCCCATCGAGAAAAATAAATCATCAGAAAAAGCCTGTTGTGCTCCGACATGTTGCGCCTAATTCGAAAATCCATTGCTGAAAGTATCGGCACTTTTGCGATGGTGTTTGCGGGATGCGGAAGCATCATGGTCTTCGAGCGTTTTCCGGAATCGATACCTGCTTCCTCCATTCCTTTTGTTTTTGGGCTTGTCGTCGCGGCCATGGTCTATGCAGTAGGACATATTTCGGGGGCTCATTTTAATCCCGCGGTGACATTGGCCTTTGCTATTGCAAGGCACTTTCCAAAGCGAGAAGTGATCGCGTACTGGTCGGCGCAATTTTTAGGGGCACTTCTTGCCATCACTTTACTGACATTTCTTCTTCCGCAGGGGGCGAATTATGGAGCCACGATCTCTCATATCTCTCTTCTTAAAGCTCTGGGTGTGGAATTTATTCTCACATTCTTTCTAATGTTCGTAATCATGGCTGTTGCGACCGATACGAGAGCTGTCGGTACGATGGCGGGAGCGGCTATTGGCGCGACGATAGCATTTTGTGCCGTCATTGGTGGTCCCATCACCGGAGCTTCCATGAATCCTGCTCGTTCACTTGCGCCGGCTTTATTTCAAGGGGCGCTTTCTTCACAATGGATCTATTTTATCGGACCGTTCACAGGAGCTGTAGCGGCGGCTCTCACTTATAAATTCGTTCGATGTGAGACGGAAGAAAAAGAAGCGAAAGGATGCTGCTAGTGAATGTTTTATTTATGTGTGTCGCCAACTCGGCACGCAGTCAAATGGCGGAGGGCCTGGCAAAAGAAATTTTGAGAGACGCTGTTTGGGTCGAGAGTGCCGGTTCAGAACCGAAGACGGTCAATCCCTATGCGATACAAGTAATGCGGGAGATCGGAATCGATATTTCCAAGCATCACTCAAAATCTTACGAACAACTTTCGCCAAAGTTCATCATGAATCTCAATTACGTGATCACCCTCTGTGCAGAAGAAGTCTGTCCCACGATGATAGCACCGAAAGCGAAAAAGCTTCATTGGCCGTTTCCTGATCCCGCTGTGAAGGCCGGCAATGAGTTGGAGCGACTTCAGAAATTTCGAGAAACTCGAGATCAAATAAAATCCCGCTTAGAAAAGTTTGTTGCTGAAGTACAAAGTCGATCCCGCGATAAGGAGGAAAAATGAAAACTTTATTTGTTCTAAACGACCCACCGTACGGAAACGAAAAAGCTTACAATGCTTTTCGTTGGGCAGGATCTCTATCCAAAAGAGACGGCGAAGAGGTAAAAGTCTTTCTGTTGGGAGACTCAGCCTTATGTGCAAAGAAGGGCCAAAAGGTTCCCCAGGGCTACTACAATTTGGAAGTGATGCTAAAAAATGTAGCACGCAACAATAGCGAAATCGGCGTATGCGGAACTTGTATGGATGCGCGAGGTATGGGGGAAGCTGAACTTGTCGAAGGGACACGAAAAAGTACATTAGAAGAGCTAACGAATTGGACCCAGTGGGCTGAAAAAGTCATCGTATTTTAGCG
>CAZSZT010000419.1:0-2073 GCA_964611175.1 uncultured Bacteriovoracaceae bacterium | reverse complement strand
AGGAAAAATGTGCGGAAATGGTATACGATGTATCGCTAAGCTTCTTTATGAAAAACTGGGCCCCAAATCATCTTATAAGATTGAAACTCTATCCGGTGTAAGAGAATGCTTTGTTTTAGAGGCTCAGGATCCTGAGCGATTGATAGTGAAAGTGAATATGGGGCGGCCCTCGTTCTTACCGGCGAAAATTCCTGTCCTTTTCGATGATGTGATGGTTCTCGATGAGGACTTCGAGGTTTTAGATAAGGTTTTTAAGATTTCCTGTGTTTCGATGGGAAATCCTCACTGTGTCACGGAAGTGAAAGATTTGGAGAATTTCGAAGTTTCTAAATATGGTCCTGTCATTGAAAAGCATGAGGTTTTTCCAGAAGGGGTGAATATTGAATTCATTGAGTACCGCGAGGGAAAGCTTTTCCAAAGAACGTGGGAAAGGGGAAGTGGGGAAACGCAAGCTTGCGGAACCGGAGCTTGCGCGGTCGGGGTCACTCAAATCATGAGTAAAAAGAGAAGTTCTCCCGTTAATATTCGTTTAAAAGGAGGGGAGCTTACCATTGAATGGGATGGTCTTCGCGAAGTGTGGATGACCGGCGAGGCTGTGACGGAATCAGCTGGCGTTCTTGATTCCGAGAATTTTTAAAATTTAGGATTCTTCAGAGTTTTGAACGTCGTTTTCGATTTGTTCCATCGATGTGAATTCAAATTCCGTCTCTTCGGGTAATGTTTTCAAAAATTGGTCCCGTTCCGAACGGCTGAGAAAACCATGTTCGATTTTCTTTTCAATCAATCGGGAGTCAAACTTCATTTCAGATTCTGTTTCAAAAAGGTCTTTTCGTGTCATAGCCCTAAATCTATTGCATGCGGGGGCCATCGAGGTCAATAATTGCTCATGGCAAATGCCGTTCAACCCTCGTCCATGGATTCCTTTTGTCGAGCCTATTTTAACGGGCATTTATTAGAGGACAGACTCCTCCCCTATCCGGATCCAAAGCCGGAGAACCACGAGGATGTTTTGGAGGCTATCCGGCGTTTTGCTGCCGAAAAAGTGGACCCAAAGAAGATCGACGAGGATGGCAAGATCCCTTCCGAGCTTATCGAAGAAATGAAGCAAATGGGGCTTTTTGGCGTCATTATTCCCGAGGAATATGGCGGTTTTGGAATGAATGCAACATCTTACGCGAAACTCATGGAGCAGATGGCCCAGGTGGATTCTTCGCTTGCCATTACGATCGGAGCCCATCAATCGATCGGCTTAAAGGGTCTTTTATTATTTGGAACTGATGAACAAAAAAAGAAATATCTTCCAAAGCTTGCGACAGGGGAAATGATTGCGGCCTTCGCTCTTACGGAGCCGAGCAGTGGAAGTGACGCTCAAAGCATTAAAACAAAGGCCGTTCTTTCCGCAGACAAAAAACATTATGTCCTCAACGGTTCGAAGCTTTGGATCACGAACGGAGGCTTTGCGGATTACTTCACGGTTTTTGCCAAAGTGGATATCGAGCAAGACGGACAAACAAAAGAAAAAGTAACCGCTTTTATTGTTGAGCGCGGTATGGGGATTAAATCCATGCCCGAGGAACATAAGCTTGGCATCAAGGGAAGTTCCACGGTTCAGCTCATCCTGGAAGATGTTCGAGTGCCGGTAGAAAATCAACTCGGAGAACTCGGCAAGGGATTTAAGGTCGCGATGAGTATTTTAAATTCTGGACGTCTTGGTTTGGCGTCGGGTTGTGTGGGGGCATCGAAATGGATGATGCGCGAATCTGTTAAATATGCGGCAGAACGTAAGCAGTTTAATATGCGCCTTTGTGATTTTAAGATGATCAAAGCCTATATCTCCGAAATGGAAGTCTCGGCCTACGTTTTAGAAAGCATGGTGTATCTTACGACTCACTGGATTGATCAAGGAGTGCATGATTACTCCATGGAATCTGCCATTTGTAAAGTTTATGGCTCCGAAGTTTGTTGGGATAACGTCAACCGTGCTCTTCAAATCGCAGGGGGTAACGGATATATGAAGGATTATCCGTTCGAAAGGGCCCTTCGAGATTCTCGAATCAATCTTATCTTTGAAGG
>CAZSZT010000418.1:0-2074 GCA_964611175.1 uncultured Bacteriovoracaceae bacterium | reverse complement strand
TCTAGAGATTCAGAGATAAATCGAGAAGAAAACATTTTATTAGTCTTAGACGGATTAGTCTTGAGAGCCAATCTTCTGTTTACAGATCATCAAATCCTCAAAGAGAGGAATCGTGGTCATTTCAAAGTTTTGCACGGCCTGGATTTGTAGGGTTCTCGTTTTTTCTCCTTTACCTCGGTATAAAATCAATCGAGTTAAAATCGCATTATTAATTTTATCGGGATCATCTCCTTTCGAGAGCCAATCCTTCCACAAATTCTTAATATAAGGACCCTCCACGAGAATTCCCGAACCATTGGCTTTGGAGAGTCTTTCTTGCAGCCTTGCTTCGGAAGCTTCAAGAACAATCGAATCGTCTTTAACGAGATTTCCTGGATAAAACTGAGCTAAAAAAGGTAACCCCTCTCCAACGATAAAATAATTCTTTGTAGGGGGATCATTCAAAAGATATTGAAGTACGGCGTTCCAGCGAACATCAAAAGTACGAATAGAAGTATGAGCACGAACCTGCTGTACAAAGGAAAAAAGGATGGCGATCAGCAGGACAGCCGTCACCGTCTTTCGATAATCGAGAAGGCGTTTGTACAGCTCCGTCCAAAGTGGAGAGTTGAGAAGCATTTTTAAAAGACACCAGGCGATGACAACAAAGAGAGAAATTTTTAAAGAAGGACTCAAAAGAAGTCCCTGAGAAAAAATGGCAAGAGATAACCACAAACCTGTCTGCCAAGGTTGAAACCAGGCGTTGGCTAAACAAAGAAGCCCCGCGATCCATGCAAAATACCAATATGAATGAGGACGAAGAGATTCAAGATCAAATGGATTTTGAATAAGGCTTAGGATGCCCCAAAATCCCAATAATGCAAAACCCGCCATTGTCGCGGCCGTTCGTCCCATGCGAAGTCTCTGCGTGCGCTGTAAGTGGCCTTTGTCGGCAAGAAGATAAGAGAGAAGGTTTCCGAGGAAAAGGCTAAGACACATCCAAAATACAGCGAACTGATCTCTTTGATAGAAAACGGTGCATAAAACAATAAAGGTCGCCAAGCTCCAGAATGGAAGGGGTGATAGGGGCGTGAGTAGAGGAAGAACAATCATTCCAAGCCAAAACATTTGGAATAATCGCGTGGGATCAGTCCCTGGCGCACCCCATTTATACAAGAAAGAAACGGTGATCAGAGCCAGTATCATTTTTACCCCACGAGTACTTGGTACAAGATGATACGATACAAAAAACACGGCTAACAGAAGAATCGGGGAAAGGATGGTGTAAAAGAAAAAGACGGGTTGAACCATCCAATGGGGAAAAATAATTCTCGTATTATCGAATAATCTGGGGGCGATGGTAAAGACTTGGGCATCGACGGGGGCAACAAGAGCGTTTGGAGAAAGCGTCCAAATCTCAGTTTGGCCAACCATCCAGGGAGCGAGGATCAGCAAAATTAAAAATGGATTCGAAAGAAACATCTCCCACTTCAGCCTCACAAGATTAGATTATCTGAAATGTCAAAACAAATGCAGGATTTTCCAGACTTTCGTGATCCGACTTGAAAGGGAGCTTCGATATTGGATACCCTTAAGTGTTGTGAATGTCATTGAAGTGAAAGACCTTTCGAAGGATTATCGACAGCACTTTTGGACCCCTGTGCGTCGGGTCGTGGACTCCGTCAGCTTTAGCGTGCAGAAGGGGGAGGTTTTCGGATTTTTAGGACCCAATGGATCGGGTAAATCAACAACCATTAAAATTCTTCTGGAAATTATTTTTCCGACGGAAGGAGCGGCGAGTTTGTTCGGCCTTCCTATTGGAAATTATGCGGCCAAAGCAAAAATTGGTTTTTTGCCGGAAAATCCTTATTTTTACGATTATCTTACAACCAATCAGTTTTTGGATTTTCACGGTCGGTTAATGGGAATGAATCCAAAGGCATTACCCAAACGAATTTGTGAAATTTTAGAGCTTGTTGGAATGCGTGGGACGGAGAAAATGTATCTTCGAAATTTTTCGAAAGGAATGCTTCAGCGGATTGGCCTTGCGCAAGCCATTCTTGGAATCGACGCTGACGACGATCTGACCGTCGGC
>CAZSZT010000417.1:0-2076 GCA_964611175.1 uncultured Bacteriovoracaceae bacterium | reverse complement strand
AGGTTTGCAGCTGATGACGGTTGTCGTCACCAACTCGGCGTTAACGGCAAAACGAAACTTTCAGATCGATGAGAAGGTTTATGTTTCGTGGGCCGCAGAAGATTCAATTTTAATGGGCGTGGAGGGGGCCCGCCTTTATTCTCCTGAATATTCAATTCCAACTCCAGTGTTGGTACAGGAAGCTTGTACACAGTGAGCGCGAAGAAAATTCTTCGATATCGGTTTCCGCCCCCGCTGGTATGGCCAACCTATGGGTGGATCCTTTGTTTCATTGCGGTGCCGCTTGGAATCGTCGTCGCGTACAGCTTTTTAACGAAAGGCCTTTATGGCGGAATTATTTTCGAATGGAATTTTGGAAATTACCGTCGTTCCGTCGATTGGCTTTATCTTAAAATTAGTTTTGAAAGCCTCAAACTCGCGAGTATTACAACTCTCTTTTGTCTCCTTCTTGGCTATCCCTTGGCCTATGTGATGGCGACCGTTCAAGCGCGGTATCGAAATATTCTCATGATTCTTCTCGTGATTCCGTTTTGGACGAATCTCGTGGTTCGAACGTACGCCATTAAGGTGATGTTTGGAGATCAAGGTCCTGTCAATCAACTCTTGCTAAGCCTTTCACTGATTGATGAGCCGCTTGGTTTTATTAATAATCAGTGGGCTGTATGGCTTGGGATGGTAACCAATTATATCCCTTTCATGGTTCTCCCCATTTATGTTTCGATTGAGAAGTTTGATTTTTCTCTCATGGAGGCTGCCCGCGATCTTGGCGCTTCTTCCGTTAAAATTTTTTGGAAAATTCTTTTGCCTCTTACAAAAACGGGGGTGATTACTGGGTGCATCCTGGTTTTTCCATGCGCCTTGGGAGAATTTCTTATCCCAGACCTCCTTGGAGGGGCGCGGACCATGTTGCTTGGAAATCTTATTACGGAACAATTTTTAAAAATGAGAGATTGGCCGTTTGGTGCGGCTCTCTCAATTCTCTTGATGGTGGTAGGACTTATTTGTCTTCCTTGGGTGGTTAAAAACTGGAACGAAAATGGCCGCGAATCTGAAAAAATTAGAATTTAATAGCACCTCAGACACGCAGCGACTGCGCCCGAGCCCACCTTGGTATGCCAAAACGATTTCCACTTTTGCATTTGCGATTATTTATATTCCCCTTCTTCTTTTAGTTATTTATTCGTTTATTCGAAAAGATCTGGACGGAAATTTTTCTTTGACTCTCGATTGGTATGTTAAAGCTTTTGAGGATTCGAATCTTCAGGCGGCTGTCGGAAGGAGTTTGTGGATAGGGCTTTGGAGCACCCTCGTCACAACCGTTTTAGGCACGGCGGCCGCTCTGGCTCTGCACCGCTATGAATTTCCAGGAAAAAAAATACTCGATGCCCTTTCGTTGATTCCGCTGGTCATGCCTGAAATTGTGATGGGGCTAAGTTTTTTGATTTGGTTTGTAATCCTTCGAATATCTCTCGGTGTTTTTTCCATGATTCTGGCTCATATCACGTTTACGATTTCTTATGTCATCATCACCGTTAGAACACGACTCCACGATTTCGATGAATCCCTGGAAGAAGCGGCCAGGGATCTTGGCGCTACGCCGTGGCAAACGTTTTGGAAAGTTACCTTTCCATTGATTTTTCCCGGAGTTTTGTCAGGAGCCCTCATGGCCTTTACTCTTTCGTTCGATGATTTCTTAGTGAGCTTTTTTACGTCAGGAGTGGGATCAGACACTCTTCCCATTAAACTTTATTCGATGATCAAGTTTGGAATGAGCCCCGCGATCCATGCCCTTTCAACTGTTATTCTTGGAGTCACTCTTCTTTTAGTTTTACTGATGATGCGACCCGGCTTTTCATCCAAAAAGCCTTAAAGCGAACGAATCTCGGGCATGAAAGTCTGGTGCAGAACGTGTATGGTGAAGCGCCCAATAGGTTTTTTCTCGTTTGGCTTCTAAAACGGCTGAAATTCCTAAATCAAGAGATGGGCTTTCAAAGCCCGACAGACTTGCTTTTAAAACAAATCCATCGGCCTCTCTGTTCATCGTCATGGGGGGGGCCGAGTGCGAAGAGCTTATCC
>CAZSZT010000416.1:0-2086 GCA_964611175.1 uncultured Bacteriovoracaceae bacterium | reverse complement strand
AGTTAGAATATCCGGCCGCGATTTGGGAGTCTTTGCCGAGAGGGCTCCGCAAAATATTGGATTCGGCCGCCGTCGAAGTCAATCAGTCAGCTATTCAAGCTCTCAAAGGAAGAAGTTTTTGGAGTTTATCTAAAAAGAGTATGTTTAATCGTCTTCGCGAACTTCATTTGAGCATAATAAAAGAAGAAAGCCCTTGGAAAAATCAACTTATGGCGTTGGTCCGCGAGCTTGTGGAGGAGCGTTTTGGAATGCGGATTGCACAAACCATACGCTATTCAATTAAGTCCCCGAATCCAAAGGAAGAAGACCAACGTCTCCGGCAAGAGTTTGAAGAGTCCGTAAACTCACAACCCGAGGAAGAAGAAAATCAAGGCGAAGCTCCTAGAGCTGATCAGGGAAACACCGATTTAGTCACCAGCCAACTAACTCAGAGAGAACTCTATAATCATTTGGCGGCAGCCTACGGGATCTATGGAAGCACGGCTTGGGTGAGCCAAGCGAGCAGGGCTAAAATCCGTAAGTAATCACCCTGGCTTTCGACGCTCTATGCTCCCTATCATGATCTGCGTTTTTATTTCGATATTACCGTGCAAATCGATAAATGGGATTTACATCAACTGGAGGGAATGGATCAGAATCCAGGTCGAGCTCATATCGCGGGGCGGGAATGTATGATTTGTTCCGGAAAAGAAGTGATCGATCCTTCCGATCAAGAGCTTTATATCGAACTCGATCAAGCTTATGCGTATGCGGCAGGCATGGAGGCGTGGGTACTCTCTCATGAAGCTTTTAAGTCGGCTTTTCAGTTGGCGACTGCAGCGGAATCTCTGCCGAGAATGGAATACTCAGGAAACCAAAGAAAATTGTTGGAGAGGGTGACTAACGGTCTAGTCGCTGAAACTCGCCAACTTTATTTTGGGGTAAGTTTCGAGCAAGAATGGCGAAAACGTCTTTCTCAGATGTTTAAAGCTCGATATCAAACTGAACTTTCGGAGCTAGAATATTTTCATATTACGGAGAAGATCTTTTCTCTTCCTTCAGGTGTATTTATGCAGATTTTAAATTCTCTCTTTGATTCCGAGACCAACGTGGCTCAGTCCACAATGGTTTTGTTCCTAGAACATGGCGTCTTTGAATAAGAAGGCGGGATGCTTTTCGCTTAACCGCCACTGACGGGGGTGCGGGATAGTTGCCTGAGCAGTTCGCCGCAGCCCCCCGCCATCAAGCCAAATACTCCCCCCGCTAAAAGTTCCGGATGGCGAAATCGATAACCTAGACTAAAAAGATTATTGTAAGGCAAAAGCCAAGCGTTCTCGTCAATTTGACCATCAAATCCTCTTTGGAGTAAAAACGGAACGCCTAACAGCATACGGGCGGTCATTGCCAGAGCGGTACCTATTATGGCAAAATGAAGAGCATTGCCGATATTATTATCGCCGGCCCAGGGAGTGAATTGCCAAATGATTGATGCGACGGTTGTTCCGACAGTGAACAACACGACATTGGTTTTTGAATTTCGAGCATGTAAGGCACGCTCTTGTCTTGTTTTCGCTCGGTCGATTTGAGTTTGGTTTTTTCTGAGTTCTTTTTCTATTCTTTCGGCGTCCCAGTTCTTTAAAAAAATCTCGCTAATCCCTTCGGCAGCTAATTGGTCTTGGCTAAATATATTGAGCGCTTTTCGCATGAAAATCCATAGCTCCATGGCGCCAACGTCACCGTAATGCTGGTTTAAATAATAGGTATCCGCCGTCTTCTTTGGTTGAAAAGAGAGTTCTACAAAAGCAGGTTTCTGCAGGAGTCGAAGTTTTTTTGCATCACGGTTAGTCCCATTCATGACGAAAAATTCTCGATCCGGCACTGATAAATAGAGATTTCCATGGGCTCTATCTTTCCAGACCTCAACTAGTTGAGAAGAAAGAGGATCTGTGATTTTGACGTCATTTCCATTTCCGATGGTTGGACTTCGAAAAAAAACAGGACTACGTTCAATGCCTCCTCTAAATACGCGAGCATGATCGTTCGTTCGGCTATCACTAAGAACAAAAGCTTTCCATTCGGGAGGTAGGTGTTTAACCAATCGGCGTAC
>CAZSZT010000415.1:0-2087 GCA_964611175.1 uncultured Bacteriovoracaceae bacterium | reverse complement strand
AAATTGATTCATATTAATACTTCTGCGTAAATGGGATTAAGATCGAAAGGCTTCCTAAAATCGTATGGTTGTGTTGAATTTTCGATTCTCCTGTTGTTTGGGTTAAATTGTAAATGAGATCCCGATATTCAATTTTGGCGGATAAGAATTCGTTGATAAAAAAGCGTTCTCCCGCGCCAACATTGCCCATGAAACTTGAACCGTCATTTCGGCCGGAATAGTTGACCACACCCGCGCCACCGACGACATAAATATCAAAATTAACAACTGCCCAGGTGAATAGGCTCACTTTTCCATAGAGGGGAGCAAAGACCACGGAACCTTGATAAAAAAGAAGCCGATCGTTATCACCAAATTGGAAGCCATAGCCCCCAAGGCCTGCTTCAATCGCGAGATTTTCAAAAAGATGGTACTGATATCCGGCGGTTACGAGCCCATAGCCACTGTTGGAGTTAAGAATCCCCCCCAAGCCTAACGAAAACTCGTGTCTTCCTTCCTTGGTATAAAGCTTTTTATGGATACTATGAATATCATCTCGTTCATAAGCTTTAAGCTCGTCTCGAAAAGCCTCTTGGGCATGAGCCGAAAACGCGAAAAAACTTAAGTTTAAAATGAGACAAACTAGGGTAAACAGAACATTCAGCATATGAGCTTAAGTCTAATATGAAGAGAGATTCGAACCAAGACAATGTTGAAGTGAAGGATCGTCGAACGACATCGTCTCATATTGAAGTTCGTTCTTTGTATACATCTAGCTCGCCTTCGGCTCGACATGAAAATCCATCACCGGGGGAATTTCCTTATGTTCGTGGGCCTTATAAGACGATGTATCGTCAAAAATCATGGACCATGCGACAGTATTCTGGATTCGGTAGCGCCAAAGAAACGAATCAACGTTTTCATTATTTGTTGAAAAACGGACAGACAGGCTTAAGCTGCGCTTTCGATCTTCCAACACAAATGGGTCTGGATTCTGATTCGCCGTTGGTGGAAGGGGAAGTCGGTCGGGTGGGAGTTGCGATTTCCAGTCTTGAGGATATGGAATTATTAGTGGCAGGTCTTCCCTTGAACAAAATTTCAACGTCGATGACCATCAATGCCACAGCCGCGACCTTATTATGTTTTTATGTGTCTGCCGCCAAGAAGCGTAAGGTCTCGCCTGCTCTCTTGCGTGGAACGATTCAGAACGATATTTTAAAAGAATATATCGCGAGGGGAACCTATATTTATCCCCCTGATTTTTCGCTGAAACTTGTTGCGGATTCCTTTCGATTTGCAAATGCGACCGTTCCGAAATGGAATCCCATAAGCATCAGCGGTTATCATATTCGTGAAGCGGGGGCCACCGCCGCTCAGGAAATTGCCTTCACTTTGAGTAATGCCTTTTTATATGTGAAGACAGCCCTTGAAGCAGGTCTGAAACTCGAGAATTTTGTTCCTCGGCTTTCCTTTTTCTTTAATGTTCACAATCATTTTTTTGAAGAAATTGCAAAATTTCGAGTGGCGCGAAAGATTTATGCGGAGGAGATGGTTCGGAGGTTCGCTGCGCCAAAAGAAACTTTGGCCTTGAGATTTCATGCGCAAACGGCCGGGAGTACGTTAACGGCGCAGCAACCCATCAACAATGCGATACGCGTGGCCTACCAAGCCTTGGCGGCTGTCTTAGGAGGAACACAGAGCTTGCATACGAATTCGTATGACGAGGCTTTAGCTTTGCCGACGGAAGATTCGGCGTTATTGGCGTTAAGAACCCAGCAAATCTTGGCCGAGGAAACAGGGGTAAGTTGGACCCCGGATCCCCTTGCGGGTTCTTACTTTTTAGAAGATCTCTGCAAAGAATTGGAAGAAAAGGCCATGGGCTTCATTCATTGGATTGATGATTTAGGGGGGATGTTAAAGGCCATTGAGACGGGTTACGTCCAAAGAGAAATTCAAGCGTCGGCCTTTGAGGCACAGAAGGCGATCGATTCGAAAGAACAAAAAGTCGTTGGCGTCAATTGCTACGAAATGAAAGAAAAATCCTCGCCGAAATTGCATCGATTGGATGTCAAGGTGGTTCGAGATCAAAAGGCTCGTTTGAAAAAATT
>CAZSZT010000414.1:0-2088 GCA_964611175.1 uncultured Bacteriovoracaceae bacterium | reverse complement strand
CCGCTGGGCTTTTTCAAAGCCGATGCAGTCGCGTTTAAAAATAGTCGCTCAGTATATAAAATCCTTTTCGGAACCTCAGGATCGAATTTCAGTATGGGGGATGGCTTCGCAGATTTATGTCTTAAGCGAAAGGGGGAGTGGAACGCGCTATGTCTTCGCGGATTTTCCTTCCGGACGGCTTCCTGGTCTTGGATCTTCGGTTTCCATGCCGGTTCCCGGAACGATGGATCGTTATCTCGAGGATCTTCGAAAGACTAAACCTCTTTATTTTGTGGATACGAGTCCTGCTCGAATCAATGATTATGGCTATTTTCCAATCGAGAATTATCCGGAGCTTCATCGATTTTTATCGACTCATTACGTCTTGGAAACGCATCGAGAAGGGGTGGCTTTGTGGCGCTTAAAAAACTAGGACCGGGTTTCAGCGAAAAAGAAAGTCTTCTGTATTTTGGCGCGGGCCTTTTAGCTTTTCTTCCCAATTTTTTTATTCCCTTTGTGCACGGAGATGAGGCCGGATGGATGAGTCTTTCGCGATATGTTTTTACCGGTGATCTTTATCGAAACTTTACCGATACAAAACCTCCTTTTTTATTTGAATTTCATTGGCTTTTAAGTTTGGGAGAAAGTTCATGGGTTGCCTTGAGGATTTTACTCTGCGGATGGATGATCTTTGGGGGGTGGATGTTTCGTTTGATTTTGGAACATACCTTTGAGCAACGCTGGGCGTGGTATGGGGGGTTGGTTTTTATTTTAATGTCAGGTCTTATTGAGAGCTGTGCGTATACCGGTGAGCGAGCCTATTTGCCGTTTTTATTCTTAGCGGTTTGGCTCTCCCTTGCAGTGTCCTCCAGGGAATCGTCTCGAAATATTCTTTATAGTTTTGCTTTGGGGGGCTGTATCGGGGCGGCGAGTTGCATCAAGCAACCCGCATTTGTATTGGGAGGGATATGTTTTTTCTTTCTTTTAAAATCAAAGAGTATGATTTCAAATCTATTTTTTGCGTTTTGTGGCGGTTTAGTGGCCGTGGCCGTTATCGCGGGTCTTGTTCAAGTTCCATTGAGCCTCATTTACCGAGAAATTTTTCAACAAAACCAGGCGTATTTAGCTCACGGCGGGAATCTCAAAGATATTCTTACGAATCTAGGGTATATGCTCCTTTGTTATGCGCCCTTGATTCTTGGGAGCTTCCTTGGACTTGGTGCTTGGTTAAAAAAACCGGTTAAACGATGGAATTTCAACTTTTTTTTAGTTGCGGTCTGGGCTCTTCTTAGTTTGATCACTCTCAGTTTAGGATTTCGGTTTTATCAAACCTATTATATTGCCTGTCTTCCGTTACTTATTTTTCTGGGTCTTTACGGATTAATTTCTTTCGATAAAGGGTGGGGAGTAAAGGCACTGACTTGGAGTCTATTGGTTGTTTTGTTTTCTTTTCATTCTTATACGGTCGCAAGGCAAATCACCGATCGCAATCCGGCCTGGGATACTCATATGCGACATCTCATTTCGGAAATTAGAAATAAAACCGATTCGAGCGATCGGATCTGGATGCTAAACTCCACCCATGCCGCCTACGCCATGACCGAACGAAGACCGGCCGTTAAACATATTTATTTTCATCAGACGTTAGGCCACCTCGATATTTGTCACGCACCAGCCTCTCAATTAGTGGAGAATAGAGACTATGAGAATTATAAACGTCTCCTGGAGGATCTAAAAACGAATCAGCCGAAAGTTGTTTTTTGGACTCAAAGGCATGGAAATACCTGCAGCGACCGATTAAAAATTGAAAACTTTCCATCGATTGCGAGGCTCCTCGAAGAGAGCTATCAATTGTTGTGGGAAAGCCCCCTCGGTAAATTTTTTATGAGAAGAGATTATGTTTAAATCCGATACGAAAATCCTGATTGTCGAAGACAAGCTAACGATGAGAAAACTCATCCGGAAATATTTGGCGGAGATGGATTTCAAAAATGTAGCAGAGGCTGCTGACGGTGAAGATGCCTGGGTTCTTCTGGAGGAAGCCTATGCCGCCGCGACTCCCTTTCAACTTATTTTGTCGGACTGGGGACTCCCCTATATTTCAGGAAT
>CAZSZT010000413.1:0-2094 GCA_964611175.1 uncultured Bacteriovoracaceae bacterium | reverse complement strand
GAAAATCGATCTCCTCGCTAAGAACCTGTCGCTTCTCCGGATTCAAAAGAAACCTTAATCGTTGTATTTCCAATGACAAAAGTGTCGCCGGACTTCAATTTTTCCGATTGAATTCTCTGCCCATTTCGGAAAGTACCGTTTGTTGAACCCAGATCTCTCAAATAAACAGAAGACTGACCGAAAACTTCAAGGAGAGCGTGAGATCTGGAGACATCTAAATCCGTAAGGGTTAGGTCCGCGTCATTTCTTCCGATAACGATATGAGATTTCTTAAACTGATAGGATTTTCCAGCTTGGGGGCCCTCTAAGATGGCGATTTCAACACTCTTTTGGTGCGCCGTTTGAGTCGTTGTCACGGTCGACGATCGTGCCACTGAAAACGACGCCGTATCGGATTTGGGCCTCTCGGGCACGGGCTGTTCGGTCTCGCCGTGGAATTCACGGCGGTCTTTAAAAAAACATAGAGTACTTAATCCAATCTCGATAACATCTTGATCCGTAAGCTCGACTTGGTCGATCCGCTTTCGATTGAGGAAGGTTCCATTGGTGGATTTGCGATCCACGAGGATAAAAGTGTTCTCTTCCCTTCGAATTTCGGCATGAGTCGCCGAGATCTTGGGATCATCAAGGAGGATATCCGCTTGCTTTCGTCCGATCGTCGTCACATCCTTAGTGAGTGGTATCATGGTTTGTTTCGCATTCCGAACTAGTAGCAAACCCGCATGTGGATGATGGAGCTTTGCCATTATTCATTGTACAATTTAAGCGAACTTAAGGAAATAATACGATTATAAAAGCTTAATAGATTCAAGAACTTCTGATGGGCAGTAGGGATAAAAATTCCAATTGTGAAATATCGGCATTTCGACGGAGATGGCGAATCTTTATTCGCATTGCGGCAATTTTTTCGGCGATGCTGATCGCTGGCGTTCTAACAGGTGTGTTTGTCATTCTGTTGGTTCTTCATCGGGGTTTGCCGCCGCTTGATGTCTTACAAGATTATAAACCAAAGGAAGTCTCCCAAGTTTTTTCGGAACATGGCGAACTCATCGGTGAGTTCTATGAAGAGCGTCGATTTGTCGCCCATGATATTCCGGAGCGTGTGCGTCAGGCCTTTATTGCCGCCGAGGATTCTACTTTTTATTACCATAAAGGTGTCGATTTCTTTGGAATCTTACGCGCCGCATATATCAATTTCACGGCCGGGGGAATTAAGCAAGGAGCCAGCACGATTACCCAGCAAGTTGCGCGAGCTTTTCTTCTCAGTCCTGAAAAAACGTATACGAGAAAAATGAAGGAGGTCATTTTGGCCTGGCAAATTGAAAACTCCTTATCCAAAGATCAAATTCTTCATCTTTATTTGAATCATATTTTTTTAGGAAGCGGGGCTTATGGTGTGGCTGCCGCGGCGAGAACGTATTTTGGTAAAGAACTCGATGAAATCAGTATCGCAGAATCGGCTATTTTAGCGGGCCTTCCGAAAGCGCCGAGTCGATATTCTCCTTATAAAAATCCCGATCGAGTCAAAAGACGTCAACTCTATGTTTTGAAGCAAATGCTTAAGGAAAATTATATTACTCAACAAGAGTATGAAGAGGCGGCCAAAGAAGACGTCTTTGTCGAGCCCGTACGAAATGTTAATAAGACGATTGCTCCTTATTTTGTTGAAACGATCCGTCAGTACGTCATGAACAAATATGGATCTAAAGCTATTTTGGAAGATGGATATAGGATTTATACGACTTTGGATGTGGATATGGATCGATATGCTCAAAATGCTCTTCGAAAAGGACTTAGCGATTTGGAAAAGAGACAGGGCTATCGGGGACCTCTCAAACATTTTTCTCCCGATAAAGCCAAGGAATATTTTAAAGGTCGAGACTTTGAAGAAAGAGACGACGAGGGAGCCATTCAAAATCAAGAGCTGGAAGTTTCGCGTGGAGAAGCCGAAGGGCAGGGACAAATTCGAATGCGTCCGCCGAAGAGTTTAGAGGCAGGTGATTGGATTGAGGGAATTGTCCAACAAATGAATGACGAAGGCGGAGATGCATTGGTCGAATATGAGCCGGGTTATTTCGCTCGCTTGAAGTTCGA
>CAZSZT010000412.1:0-2114 GCA_964611175.1 uncultured Bacteriovoracaceae bacterium | reverse complement strand
TAGAACCCCAAGAAAAACTCAAAGTAATTGAGTCAAAAGTCCTCCAAGAACAAACGAGACCACCGGCCCGCTACACAGAAGCGACACTTTTATCCGCAATGGAAGGCGCCGAAAAATGGGTCGAAGATGAAGAACTCAAAGAAGCTCTCAAAGAACGTGGCTTGGGAACTCCAGCAACCCGCGCTTCCATTATTGAAGGACTCATTTCTGAAGGCTATATTCTTCGAGAAGGACGTGACTTGATTCCAACAGCGAAAGGAATTCAACTTTACGAAACACTAATCACACTAAAAGTCGATGTTATTACCTCGCCAGAACTCACTGGCGAATGGGAATATCGGCTGAAACAAATTGAAAGTAATCAATATACTCGTCCTAAATTTATGAAAGAAATTAAAGATTTAGCACGAGAAATTGTGTCCAAAATTAAAGACTTTGATGAAGAAGAGATCTCCCGTGGTCTTCGTTTTCCAGATCCGATTGATGGCTCTGAAGTCTGTGAAACCCTAAAAGCGTACGTTTCCAGAAAGGGACGCTTTATTTGTAAAAAAATTATGGGAAACCGAAAAATTGAACCTGAAGAATTAAAACTTTTA
The DNA here is from genome assembly GCA_964611175.1 of uncultured Bacteriovoracaceae bacterium. Lineage (GTDB taxonomy): Bacteria > Bdellovibrionota > UBA2394 > UBA2394 > UBA2394 > CAZSZT01. Next base: position 1,518 of record CAZSZT010000412.1, on the reverse strand, counting down.
CTTGAAACAGGCTTCATCGGCCCTCTCACAGGTTTTTTAAGTAAACAAAAGAAACCCTTTACGGCAGGTCTTAAATTCGAAAATGGAAAAGTCGAATTACAATTTGATACTAAAGAAAACGAAGATCCCGATTATTTCAAAAAACTTCCAGTGATTGGACAACTTAAAGATGGCTCCAAAGTTTACGAAGACGCAATGGCTTTTGTCACAGATAATCGAGAATCTAATTTTCGTTTTCCAAAAACGTTATTAGGAAAAAATATTCCGACCGAGCAAGTTTCCAAAATTCTCGAAAAAGGGAAAAGCGATCTGATTAAAGGATTTCGTTCCAAAAAAGGTCGCCTTTTTTCTGCTTTTCTCTCGCTCGATAAAAAAGGAAATGTTGTTTTTGAATTTACCACAACCAAAAATAATTAAGCCAATGGCAGAACTTTTATGATCCAGTATCATCCTTATTTACGCGAAGGTGGCGATTATTCCTTATTTAAGGCAAATCAACGTGCGGAAGAACTCCAAAAACAAGGTTTGTCTCCGATTAATCTCACCTTAGGAGATCCAACTCTCGAAACGTATACTCCAGTGATTACACAAACGATAGCTAGCCTTCAAAAAGGTAAAATTTCTCAATATCCTTCGGCCCAAGGGTCCCTTAATTATCGCAAAGCGGTAGCCGATTGGGCCAAACGGAATCATTCTATTGATTTGGATCCACAAACAGAAATTCTTTCAGCAAATGGTACCAAAGAAGCAATTTTCCATTTTGCGATGCTTTTTGACTGGAGCCAAAATCAAACAATTCTCCAACCTTCACTGTCTTATCCGGTGTATGCGTCTTCAGCACATTTCCATCGAGCTCAATTAGTTTCACTCTCTATTTCTGCAAAAACACAGTTTCTTCCTGATCTTGAATCCATTCCTGAACAGGTATTGCGTTCTTGTCAAATTTTTTGGATAAATTCGCCAAATAACCCCACTTCGACCACATTTGACGCACCTTACGCTGAAAAATTATTGCGTTTATCTGAAAAATATGAGTTTATCATTGCTTCCGATGAATGCTATAACGATTTATATTTTACCGAAAACCGTCCGGTATCGTTTTTAGATTACCCAAAATCTGACCGTTGGATTGTATTTCGCTCACTCTCTAAACGGAGCCATGTAACCGGATATCGCACTGGAGCCATGATCAGCCGTAATCAACAATTGATGAAAATGCTGACCAAATTACGTCCGCATTTAGGGACAGCGACGCCTTCTTTTATTCAAGAAGGTGCCATTGAAGCTTGGAACGATGACCAACATCCAAAACAGCATCGTCAATATTATCGACAATTACGCGATATTCTTAGAGAAGCACTTCTCGAAAAAGGATTTCGCATTTTTGGCGGAGAAAATACTTTTTATGGATGGTTTTCTCATCCTCAAATCCCAACTTCGGACGCCCTGATCGAAGTATTCGTTAAAGCAGGTTTACTTCTTGTTCCCGGAACTGCATTTGGAACCGATGGTGAAGGT
>CAZSZT010000411.1:0-2122 GCA_964611175.1 uncultured Bacteriovoracaceae bacterium | reverse complement strand
CGTTTAACTCACGAAGCCGTCGAAACGGCAGCGAATGTGGCTATTGTAAACGCAAGAGGCATTGTTCTTGGTTTAAGCGACGATATTATTGGTCGAACGACAAGAATTAAACATCTTCCCGGTCCTGAGCGGCCTTTGACTTCGGCCGACACTCCGGCTGGACTTGTTGGATACGGTTCCGACTACAAAATAATCACCAGCGTTATAGTAACGGATAGGATCGAGTTTCTTCGTATGCAACAATTGCTTGGACGGAGTCATTAATTCCGTCCCCAAGTTATCTGGGTGACGGAGTCAGTTCGAGGAGAAGGGCCGCTATAAGCGTTAAAATGGGCTTTTGAGTAAAAATTACATATTTCTTTAGACCATGTAAAAATTACATTGACGGGGTACGTCGAAATGATTCATCCTCAAATCATAGGGTTTCGATAGTTGAAGACTAAAGATAACCGGAGGGGGAGTCTTCAACTAGGTTTCAGGGGTGTGGAACTCAGGAGTTCGGAGGGGAACAAATGGGTTTAGTGGCCAGAAAAGGGCTGGCAAGTACATAGGGAAGAAGCTCCAGTGGGAGCGTTTATTGTCTCAGTAAGTAAGGGATGTGGTTTTGAGGGGAGATCACATCCCTTCTTTTTTATATCGCTAGTTTCTTTTGCTTAAAAATGTCCCGTCTAATTTTTCTGGGCCAACGGTGGTCATTGTATAATTCTTAAAATATTTTTGCATAACGTTTTGAATGTGATCGGGAGTCACTTGTTCGAGGCGATCCATAAAGGAATTGGAGTTTCGCCACCCACCGCCGCGAAGTTCATACATCGCGAAAATCTTGGCCTGAGACGAACTCAATTCACGACTCAGGTACCAGCTCGATTTAAATTTCCGAATTTGAAGCTCCAGTGTTTTCGTATCCAGAGCTTCAGTTTGCATTTTCTGAATTTCATCGAAAATCACCAGGACAGCTTCCTTAAGTTGAGTGGAACTAACATAAACATAACCCGAATTAATTCCCGAGTTTCCAATACCGGCGGAGACGGAATAGGTCAGCCCTCGCTTCGTTCTGACTTCTTCAAAAAGGCGATTGTCGAGTATTTGAGTAGCTAAAACCATCGCCGGATAATCCTGGTCGGGAAGCGAGGGGGCGATAAAACGAGCCATAAAATAGGTCGTTGGAGATTCAAAATTCCTATGCTCCATTTGATTAATCTTTGGTTTAGGCATTACTCCCACCATGGGCTGCACATGGCCCGATGGCAGAGACGAGAAATGAGCCAGAATGAGATCATCGACTTCCTTCGATGTTAAGTTTCCAACAATAGAAAAGAGAACATTCTGTTTATTGAACAATTTCGGAACAAGAGTCGTTAGATCCTCTCTCGTGATGCTTGGAACACTTTCCAAGTAACCGTTCGAACGATTGTAATACGGATGATCCTTAAAAAAAGCCTTGTGAGATAAGAGCTGAAGCACGGCATCTGGATGATCGTGCTCATTTTTAAGGTCGATGATTTGTTGGCTCCGATAAATTTCAATTTCTTCATTTTTGAGGAGTGGAATTCGAAGCATTTCGGAAACAATAGGGAGAATCTTCGGCAAAAATTTCTTCAAGCATTTTAAAGAAATATCCATATAGTCGGGGCGTGGGTCGATGGAAAAAAGCGCCCCCGTCCTTGTTAAAACCGTATCGATTTCTTCTTTCGAATAAGTTGGAGTTCCCGCGGCGAGAGTTTTTGCCAGAAGTTCTATGGCACCCGCCTTGGTCGAGGCCGTAACCGTTCCTGGAACTGAAATTTGAAAAGCTACAATATCGCCGTAAGAGTCCGTCTCCCTGAGAACGATAGGCATTTCGTTTGATTTAAAACTTTCAACATCCATTAGATCCATAGCATGGGACATGGGACTCCCTCCTAATATTAAAAAAGATAAAATATAAAATACGCGATTCACAACCTTCATTCTTTTAGGGATTTTTCTTTTTCGCAAAAGTTAACGGTTGAGTGTCTTTGGGAACTAACGCCCCAAAGACATAGGGTTGATTGGCCATATATTTCTTAATATAGGCATCAATGTCTTTAAGTTTTTGATTTTTCATGAGGGGAACATATTCTTGATAATAATCCAAGGCTCC
>CAZSZT010000410.1:0-2140 GCA_964611175.1 uncultured Bacteriovoracaceae bacterium | reverse complement strand
TAAAAATAAAAGTTTGTTTAAGACGGCGTTGGAGCGTCAAGAGTTCAACCTTCATTTGATGCCGAAGGCGCTCATCGAGAGCAGAAAGAGGTTCGTCAAGAAGAAGTACCTTGGGACGATTGATGAGAGCTCGGGCAATAGCAATTCGTTGTTGCTGACCACCCGAGAGCGTTGCGATGGCTCGTTTTGAGAAGTCTTTCATCTGAACAAGATCTAAGGCCTCTTCCACTCGGACCCGGAGTTCGGCTTCTGGCACCGATTTCATTCTCAAGCCAAAGGCGATATTCTCCCAAACGTTTAAGTGCGGAAAAAGAGCGTAGCGTTGAAAGACGGTATTACAATGGCGCTCGTGGGGTGGAAGGGGGTCAATTCTTTTTCCATCAAGATAAATTTCTCCGGACGTCGGTTTTTCAAATCCGCCTAAAAGTCTTAGAAGAGTCGTCTTTCCGGATCCGCTGGGTCCCAATATGGAAAAAAATTCTCCATTTTCAATGGTAAGATTAGCCTCCTTAACAGCAACAAAATTTCCAAAGGCCTTCCGAACCGATCGACACTCGAGCATTGGATTTATGCATAACAGAAGTTGTTCAAGAACAAATCAGTTTTTTAAGTCTCGTCAAAGATTTTTGGCTTTTCAGAAGTGGCCCTTAAGCGGTAAGGGAGACATATGAAAAACACCCTATTCTTCAGTCTTTTAGCGCCTTTAGCCTTGGTTGCCTGCCAGAGAAATTCATCCGTCTCGAAAGGCGAAAATCGGGCGGTTCATTTGGCAACTTGGTCCAATTACATTAGCCAAGAACAGATTCAGGAGTTTGAAAAGAAAACCGGCCTTAAGCTTGAGGTTTCGAACTATTCTTCCAATGAGGAACTCTTAGCAAAACTTCAAGCGGGAGCTTCGGGTTACGACGTTGCCGTTCCCTCCGATTATATGGTCTTTACGATGTCTAAACTGGGACTCCTTCAAAAACTCGATTTATCCCAAATTCCGAATTTTAAGGAAATAGACCCTGATTTGACTAAAAAATACTTTGACCCTCAAAATCTTTTCTCCGTTCCTTATGATTGGGGAACAACCGGGATTGCGGTGAATCGTAAACTTTTTAAGGGGGACTTATCAGGATGGAAGGATATTTTTGGGAATCAATCGTTGAATGGAAAGGTCTCTTTGCTTGACGATGCCCGTGAGGCATTGGGCGCGGCCATGAAGTATCACGGAAAGAGCCTTAATTCAAAAAATTCTGGTGAACTGGAGTCGGCAAAAAAGACTTTGATGGAAAATAAGAAGACCGTGAAAGCTTTTACCTCAGAACCACTTTCCGACCTTGTAAACGGTGAAATCGCGGTTGCTCAAGCTTATTCCATGGATGCACTACAGGCTTCTCAACAAACCGGGGGAGCGGTTGAGTATTTGATTCCTAGTGAGGGGTGCACGATGTTCATTGATAATCTTGTGATTCCTTACGGAGCTCAGAATGTCGAGGGTGCCTATCAACTCATTAATTTTATGATTGATGCCCATACCAATTTTGTGACAGCTTCTACAATTTTTGCGGGGCCTTCAAACCTCAAGTCTCGAGAGCTTCTTTCTAACGAATTGAAGTCAAATCGAGGTCTTTTCCCATCCAGCACACAACTTCAGAAATGTGAAATGATGGAAGACCTTGGAGAATCCCTAAATCAATGGGATCGGGCGTGGACGGAAGTCAAAGCAAGCCTCTAAGGATGCGCTTTTGAAAATTGGAATTGTACAACTTCGATCGACCGAAGATATTTGGGAGAATCTTTTCGTTGTCGATTCGTTTGTGCAAGAGGCAGAAAGTTGTGGATGTGAATTCATTTGCTTTCCAGAAAATGTTCTTTTTCGAGGGCGTGCCTCGGCGAGAGATCCGGAAGGACTTTTGGAGCTCGATGAAAACGGCCAAATAAAAGAGACCAGTTCATGGTGTAAAACCTTGAATGAACTGAGGTCGCAGTGGAAAATCCCGGTGAGTTTAGGATCCGTTCTTGAGGCAAGTTCTGATAAGAGCCGTCCTTTTAATTCGCACTGGGTTTTATTTGCGGATGGAAAGATTATTTCGTATGAGATAATTCATTTGTTTTCCTTTCGGGGGACGGATGCTGTTTATCGAGAGGAGGATTA
>CAZSZT010000409.1:0-2141 GCA_964611175.1 uncultured Bacteriovoracaceae bacterium | reverse complement strand
CGAAGAAATTTACATGAAATTTGGCCATTTGATGATGAAGTAGGAGATTTTTTATGAATTCGTTTTCCATGTCTGAAGTGAAAGACGCTGTTCGAGATTGGATTGAAACTCGATCGGCGGAAAAAACGTTCCTCACAGAAATTCGTCCCAGTTTTGAAGAAGCAAATGAACTTCTTCGTTCGATGGAGATGTAACGAACAATGATTCGGCAGCAGAAAGATGATTTTCCTCTCCCCGCAGCTCTCCTGATTCTGGCGGTTGTAATCGCGGCTTTGTTCCTCGGTCAGCCCCTTATTTCAGGAGAGCTTCCCTGGACGGAAGTGGAAAAATTCCTGAACCGGAATCAGAACGTCCTCATTGCCAGCAGTGTCCTTTTTATTTTCAACGTCAGCGCCTTTATTGGAGGTTTACAGCATTGGATTGGATTTCGGAAACAAGGGAGTCGACTCCGGTCTCTTCGAGGCGAGAGAGCGTTATTCACGCGAAAATTGTTAGCGCGCCTCCTTATCGGATTCACCGTCGCCGTTCTCACCTACTTCATTCTCGAACGTGGACATATTGGAGAAATGCAATGGCGTTAAGTCTTTTCGATTTTCCATTGCAATCGACCGTTCAGTGCTTCATACGGGTGAATTTTTCACTTTCCGCATTTTTCGCGATTCAACTTCTCTCCAGACTTCCTTTGTGGAGTTGGGTTCGAAAGGCACGCACAAAACAACTTCCTAACTTTCCGAAAGATCGAAACACCTTAGTTCTGGGGTCGGTTCATGAAGAGTCGAATGAAAACCTTCAGTGGGTTACTCAAAATCAGCGTGCGCTCAATGGAAATATTCTTGTCACCGGAAGTATCGGAAGCGGAAAGACTCAAGGAACAATTCTTCCTTATTTGAGTCAACTGCTTACAAATTTGGATCCAAAACCTGCCGTATTGGCCCTCGACCCGAAAGGCACCTTTGTCGCTGAAGCACTAAAACTTTGTCAGCAACAGGGCCTTTCGGGTTCTTGTTTGTGGATGTCTCTCGACGGAAACGTCACCTTCAATCCCATTTATGTTCCTAACGCTCTTCGAGGATCTCGATTTTTAGATATAGCGCAAATGATTCGAGCCGCTGCGAAAAATTTTATGGGGCACGGATCGGACGCTCCGTTTTGGGATTTATCCGCGTTTAATCTGATTAAAAGTTCGCTCGTCTATTGTGCCGCCGTTCATGACTACTACACGCTCAATGAACTCTACGCTCTCATAGTGCGAGGAACGGACGAATCCGTTTTGGAAGAACTTGAAAAATGTGCCGAAGATTCGAAGTTCAGCGAAGAAGAAAAATTCAATATCCGGCAAGCCCACACTTACTTCAACAAAGAGTACCGAGAACTCGATGAGAGGACACGCTCTGGCATTGTCACGACGGCAACGGCTTTTCTGAATCAGTTTCAAGAATATCGCGCGGCACGCGTCTTCTGCCCGAAGAAAGAGGATCTCACTCTGTCTTCGATGGACGATATTATCGACCAAAGAAAAATTCTTCTTTTTGCGGTGAATTCTCCGGCGCTGGCGCGTTCGATGGGAACTTTTCTTAAACTCCATTTTGAACAATCGCTTCTCAATCGTCTTACCGATCCCAAGCGTTCGAAAGAAACGCCCGCTCTTCTTCTGATGGACGAGTATCAGGATGTTGTTTCAACCGGAAACGGCGCGATGCTTGGAGATGATCGCTTTTTAGCAAAGGGACGAGAAGCCAATGCGATCACAATTGCCGCCACTCAAAGTTTAACCTCACTTGAAAACTCTCTTGGAAAAAAGGAAGCCGCCTATGAACTTATCCAAAATTTTCGAACCCGTATTGCTCTCCATTCGTCGGATCTGCACACGATCCGATCTTTCCAAGAGTGCGTCGGGCAAGAAGAAAAAGAGCGCGTGTCGACGAGTCTCTCGGAGCTGTCGCAAGATGCGCGCTTGAATCTCATTCACGGAGGATTCGAGTCCTCGAATGCGAATCTTTCCGAGTCCATTAGTGTGACGCAAAATAAGGAATACACCGTGACCGCTAAAGATTTTACTCGTCTTCGATCTTTCGAAGCGTTTGCGCTCGTCTACGACGGAGTTAAAACCGAATTCCAAAAATTGTTTTTGAAGCCTTACT
>CAZSZT010000408.1:0-2143 GCA_964611175.1 uncultured Bacteriovoracaceae bacterium | reverse complement strand
AATTTTATTGGTGCTGATGAAGCTCAAAAGGTTGATTCGTTCAATGATGTTAAACTTAAAGACGTCAAAGAAATCTATGTGGGAAGTCCAAGCTTACTCCTCGATGCGGCATTAAAAGTGCGGCCCATTAAAGCTCGCGGAATTGGCTATCTACCTGCAGTTCCAAATAGCTTCGATCTGTTTGGCAAACGTGCCTGCGAGATTTAAGATAAGCTCTTCCACAAATTCAAAATCTTTGGCGTATGTTGGTAATGCCATAATCGATGATGACCACCACAGTAAGTCACAAGATTTTCTGGGTCGTTGGTTCCGCCTTGAAACACTGGAATTTTATGATGAATATGAAGGTAGCGTCTTGAACCACACAGATTTCCGTCTGGTTTTAAGAATTGGCAACTTCCCTCATCACGTCGATGAATAATATTTAGAATTCCCGCGGATAATCTCTCTCTATTTCGCGTGTCTGGAGTTCCAATTTTTATCTGTGAAGTTTTCTTCACTTTTACATTCCGCGCGGAACGTACTTTTAATTTTCTCTTTTCCGCTCGTCTGGCTTTTTCCACCGGATCTTTTCGCTGAATGAAATCAGAAGAAACCTCCTCCAAAGCTTCTTCTAAAGATGAAAGATTTAAAAAATCCTGAATACGTTTTAGCTTTTCATAAAGCTTTTCCGAGATAGAGAGATGAAGATCCAGCCTATTCTCAGAACGATACTGAGCAAATTCCAAACTTGATGTCTGAGGGCAAACTCTAGCCACCTCCTTTTCTAAAGCCCGGTGACTCATATCTTTCGCTTTCTGAAACCATTCGTCTTGATTTTCTAAAGCCGACGACTGAGATTCAGAAAGCTTCAAAGCGGATGTGCAATAGTCAAAAAGCGAACGATATCCCAGAGCTAAATAACCTTTGAGCTGATCGAATTTTTGAAGAATCTCAATCAACTCTCCTTCAGCTTTCGCATAATGCTTAACAGCTTCAAGATCTAGATCCCTAATGATTTCCACAAATTACTCAGTGACTGAGTAATTTTACTCAGTGACTGAGTAAATATTGCGCCTTTCCCTTATTCAGGTTACTCTAAAGGAGCGATGGCACCCCGAGAATACCAGCGTCCTCAAACTTCTGAGATCTTAGATCAGCTCTTCCAACACAAAGATTTTATACATATTTTGATCGGACCCCGTCAGGTCGGCAAAACCACTGCCGCTCATCAAATCGGCCAACAATGGAAGGGTCCTGTCCATTATGCGTCAGCAGACCAGATATTTCCAAAAGGCGCAGAATGGATCGAAGCACAATGGGAACAGGCTCGTCAGAAATATCAAATGTCTTCAAAAACTCCTCTTCTGATTTTGGATGAAATTCAAAAAGTTTCGAATTGGAGCGAAAGTGTCAAAGCTCTCTTTGGGAGTGATCAACGAAATCGTACGCCCCTTCGAATTTTGCTTCTGGGTTCATCAGCACTATTACTACAATCTGGAATGACAGAAAGTCTTTCGGGACGATTTATCCTTCATCGACTTTCTCATTGGAGTTGGACCGAATGTAAAGCAGCCTTCGGATGGAGCATCGACGAATGGTTATTTTACGGTGGTTATCCAGGGGCGGCTAAATTGTATAAAGATGAGAAACTTTGGCAGAACTATATTTCCGACTCCTTAATCGAAACCGCCATTGCCCGAGATGTTCTTCAAATGCAGGTTGTAACAAAGCCCGTACTCTTAAGAAATTTGTTTGCCTTTGCCGCGCAGTATCCTGCTCAAATTCATTCTTATAATAAAATGCTTGGCCAGCTTCAAGATGCAGGAAACACCACCACGCTCGCTCATTATCTTCGACTCCTTGAAAGCGCTTTTCTCGTAAGCGGACTGGAACAATTTAAGGGCGGAGAAAAGAAAAAAAGAGGTTCAAGCCCAAAATTGATTTTATGGAACAATGCTCTTACAACGGCTTTTTCTGGCAAATACTTTTCAGAAATGAAACAAGATTTATCAAGCTGGGGACGTTTGGTCGAAAACGCTGTTGGCGCTCATTTCTTAAACCACCTCCAGGGACCACGCTATCATATTTCTTACTGGCGAAAGGGAATGGACGAAGTCGACTTCATCGTTCGAATAGGTTCAAAAGTCTGGGCTATTGAAGT
>CAZSZT010000407.1:0-2148 GCA_964611175.1 uncultured Bacteriovoracaceae bacterium | reverse complement strand
CCACCGGACGGAGCCGAACAGATTTGCCAAGTTCCGCCTGGATCTTTTGATCGATTTCCAAGCTATCGACCAAGAGGATCTTCCCTCTTCGAAGCTTTGTTTGATGAATTTCTCTAATGATCTTTTCCTGAGTTTTTAAACCAAAACCCTTGAGTTCAGTCAGTCGGTTTTCATTGCAGGCATACTCCAATTCACCCAGTGACTGAATTCCAAGTTCTTCATAAAGAGATCTAATTTTTTTAACTCCAAGACCCTTCAGGGCTCTCATTTCCATCAGCGTCAACGGCAGATTCCGACAGGCCGAAGCCCATTCTTCGCTCGTCTCGGTTTTTAAAAAAGACTGACAAATGCTCAGAATGCCTTTCCCAATCCCAGCCCGCTGAACGAGCTCTCCAGACTTAATTTCTTCGACAAGGTCTCTTTGTTCCAGCCCTTCGAGCACCTCCAAGGCGTTTTTGAAAGCCCGTATTCGAAAGGGATTAGCATTTTGATATTCCAGAAAAAACGCAATCTGTTCGAGATGTTGGAGTATTTTTTCTTTGAGATCGTCCACCCGTCTAAATTAGCTGAAATGTCATCCAGACTGAACTAGACCTTACAGCCGATTTGGCTTACAAATCCCAAATGGCCAAGAAGATCTCGACTCCCCTTCCCGAGAACCTCGAAGAGGCCCTTAAAGCCCTTGAGGACGTTGTTGCAAAGCTTGAAGAGCCGGAACTGCCTTTAGAAGAGTCGATCGAGCTTTTCGAAAGGGGGACTAAACTGTCAGAAGTCTGCTATGCCAGACTTAAAGAAGCCGAAAAGAAAGTTGAAATCCTTGTCAAAAAGGTTCCTCAACCGAATACAAAAGAGGATTACTCCAAAGAAGAATTTAGCTCTTATGAAGAATCTTGATCGGATGCCCTCCTGTGATCGAGAGATGGGCCTCTCGTTTTCTGAGTATTTACTTTCTCAGCAACAGCGGATGAATGAAGCGCTTAAAGGCTGGTTTGCTGGGTCAAAGGAAAGGGTAGTCGAAGCGGCGTGTTATAGTCTTTTTCTTCCTTCCAAGAGGATACGCCCGCTTTTTTGTTTGGAGACTTGTCGCGCCTTTTCTGGAGCTGAAGAGGCCGCTTTTCCGGGAGCTCTTGCCGTCGAAATGGTTCATACCTATTCCTTGATCCATGATGATCTTCCCTCCATGGATAATGATGATCTACGTCGGGGTCAGCCCACCAATCATCGAGTCTATGGAGAAGCGACCGCAATTTTAGCGGGAGATGGTCTTTTAACCTCTGCGTTTGAGGTTTTGGCTCGCGACGGACAATTGACGGATGAAGCCCGAATTCGTTCTGTTCGGGAACTTTCAGAGGCTTCGGGAATGTTCGGAATGGTCCTAGGCCAGCATATGGATATGGCCGCTTTGCGAGAGAGTTCTTTGGAGTCCCTTGAACATCTCCATCGAAATAAAACCGGCAAGCTGCTCGCGGCATCTTGTGTTTTGGGTGGAATCGCCGCTGGGGTCAATGATAAAAAAATAGAACAAATTAGGGATTTTGCCTTAGATATGGGCCTTGCTTTTCAGATTCGGGATGATTTGCTCGATGTCGAAGGCGGTTCGGAGATAGGAAAGCCTATCCGTAGCGACGAGAGAAACGAAAAAAAGACCTATGTATCACTTCTTGGCTTGGAAGGAGCTCGGCAAGCCGGTCAAAAGTGGTATGATCAGGCCATTCAGAAGCTTAAGGCCTTGGAAATTCCTTTCGAGAATCGTTTGGAACAATTGACAAGATTCGTAATTGATCGAAAGCTTTGAGTTTGGCAGTCGAGTCCAGATTGCGGGATAAAGAGGAGTAAGGAATGACAAAAGAAATCAGCCGTGAAGAACTCGTGAAGCGATATCCCCTCAGCATGCGAGTTCAGTCCATTTATGATTTGAAAAAGCTTTCTCTTGAGGAGCTGAAAACCCTGGCGGTGGAGTATCGGGATTATTTGATCGAAGTTTGTTCTCGAAATGGTGGGCATTTGGGCCCGTCGTTAGGTGTGGTCGAACTTACTTTTGCTCTTCATAAAGTTTTTGAATCCCCGTTCGATAAAATCGTTTGGGATATTGGACATCAAGCTTATCCGCATAAAATTATTACAGGAAGAAGAGATAAACTAGGAACG
>CAZSZT010000406.1:0-2181 GCA_964611175.1 uncultured Bacteriovoracaceae bacterium | reverse complement strand
CAAAAACGGAAATAAAGCCGGTTAGTCGATTTAGTCCGTCCGCATCAGCTGTATCAAAGCCGATACCAGAAGATATACAAAAGAAAATTCTCACCGCTCAATCGGCTATCTCGAGCGAAAGAAAATTAGTCAGCATTGTTTTTGCAGATATCAGTGGCTATACCGCCCTCAGCGAAAAATTAGATGCCGAACAAGTGACGGATATCATGAACCAATGTTTTAATCGTCTTGGAAAAATTGTTTATGAGCATGAAGGCTATATCGATAAGTTCATCGGTGATTGCATCATGGCTTTATTTGGCGCGCCGATCGCTCACGAAAACGATGCTGAGCTTGCGGTTGAATGCGCCTTGCGAATGCTAGAAGAATTAAATCGGTTTAATCGAGATGCAAACCTTCAATTAGGAATGAGTATTGGGATCAATTCCGGCATGGTCGTCGCCGGAGGTGTGGGAACCGATCAAAAATTCGACTATACCGTTATGGGCGATGCCGTCAATGTGGCGCAACGTCTTCAGAGCAAGGCGGAAACCCAACAAATTCTTGTGAGTAAAAATATCTATAAGCTTTGCTCGAAGAACTTTGAGTTTGAAACTCTCGATCCTGTTCGGGTGAAAGGTAAAGATGCGCCGATTGACGTTTATTCTGTCGTCGGACGAAAGCGAAAAGCACTCAAGGAGAAAGGGATTCAAGAGGGGTATAGCCCACTCGTAGGACGAGAAAAAGAAATCAAAATTCTTTCCGAGCGTCTTCAGGACCTTCGTCAAAGTCGAGGTTCCACGGTCTTTATCTCCGGTCAGCCCGGAGTGGGAAAGAGCCGACTTAAGCATGAAATCAAGAAACTCAGTCAGGTGGCTCAATTTCAATGGGCCGAAGCCAAATGCACGTCCCTTCATCGAGAATCACCGTACGATGTGGTGATTCAATTGATGATCGACCTTTTAGGCCTTCCCTCGGATAAGACCGACTCTGAAAAAATCAAATCCTGTTTTTTGCCTCTTAAATTGGATCGTCCATCCGAAATTTTGGTTCGAGATCTGCTTGGCTATTCTCTCCCAACGGATGAAATGCTTTCTTTGGAGGGCCGAGCCAAGAAGCAGGCTGTCTTTTCATCTCTTAAGAAGCTTATCTTGGAAAAATGTCGATCCGTTCCCCTCGCCATTTATATGGAAGATTTGCATTGGATTGACCCCCTGTCGTCGGAACTTCTTTCTCATTTCATGAAATTCATTCCAGGCTCGGCCATTCTTTTGGTGGGAAGCTTTCGAAGAGATTTTGAGGCGCCATGGAAAGAATCCGTGGATATTCATCATCTCATTCTGGAGCCTCTCAATGCGGATCAATCGATCGAGCTTGTGAAGAAGATTCTCAAATTGGATGAACTTCCAGCGGCTCTGGAAGATCTCATTCGAACGAAGACGGATGGAAATCCTCTCTATATCGAAGAAATTATTAAAAGCCTGATCGACTCGAGAAAAATTTTCAGAAATACAAGGCGGGGTTCTAGCAAAGAAGGTGCCTGGGAAGTTTCTCCTGACTTTCAACAGCTTGAAATCCCACCCACTGTTCAAGGAATCATTGCCTCGAGAATCGACAAATTAAGAGATCTCGACAAACAGGTTTTACATTACGCTTCGATTATTGGAAGGCGCTTCAGCGATCTCGTGCTGACGCGGGCGTCCGGATTAGGATCCGAACTTTATGAGAGTCTTAAATTTTTAAGGCAGCGCGAACTGATTTTTGAAGTCTCTACGGGCCATGATGAAATCATTTATATGTTCAACCATGCTCTTGTACAGGATGTGGCCGCTCAAAGTATCTTGATCAAGACAAAACGAACGTATCACGAGAGGGTAGCCGGAGCTCTCGAAGCGGTTTACGGAGAAGCTGGAAGAAATCGAATCGAGGAGTACCTGGAAGATTTGGCGCATCACTATATCGAAGCCGAACGTCCAGAAAGAGCCATTGATTATCTTCTTCAGAGCGGACAGAAAAAGGCGAAAAACTTCAATAATCGAGGAGCCATTCAGGACTATGAACTTGCGATTAAATTTATCTTGGAACTTTCACCTCAAATGGACTCCGTTGATCCAAGACTTTCGGAACTTTATTTCCTTATCTCCCAAGTTTATACCCTCATCGGAGAATTCGATTTGGCGGAAGAGACTCAAAACAAATTGC
>CAZSZT010000405.1:0-2182 GCA_964611175.1 uncultured Bacteriovoracaceae bacterium | reverse complement strand
CATTCAGCCGGTCGTTCCAACAAATCAATCACTGGTTCGAAAGAGAGAGCAAAAGCTTAGAGCAGTATGTCTTAGATTTGGCGGAGCAGTCGGCTTATATCGTTGAGAACACCGAAGAACAATCAAGGTTTTTATCTGAACTCGCTAACACCGTTCTCTTAACAACTCGAAATCAAGGTCTAGCCCTAGAGATTTTATCGGTTATTCAGATGAGACATCCGAATGAAGCCGAGCAAGATAAGATTTTAGAATTCTATAGGCCCGTCATAGAACACGCCCTGGAAGTTGGACAACTCCGACATGAAGCATTTATGGAGGCCCGATTGATGGTTTCAGATTCTAGCGCCAGCCGATTTGTCGAATTCATCAATCAGACCTTTGTGAAGTCAAAAATAGAAAAAAATACCGTTCTGGAAAAAATTTTAAAAATGAAAGATCAATTCAATGCTCAATTTGATTCTACTCCCAAAGACGTGGGAAGTGTTCTTGGCATAAAGGAACAACGACCATGAAAAATATCATCATTTTAGTTTTATTTACAATTCCCATTAAACTTTATGGAGACTGGGGGCCTGGGTTTAAAGATGAGCGAGATTATGTTGCCCAACATTACTTAAATGAAATTCGAGCAGAATATTATTTCGAACTCGCAAAGCTTGCTGATACCAAGCTTGAGAAAGTCGGACAAGCTCTCTCCAAAAGCACCGGCCGCCTTGTTGAGGTATCTCATAAGACACAAGCAAGTTCTAATCGACTAAAACGGATTGTCGACATCATTTCATCGTCGTCGTCGCTCACAAAGCAAATGCTTCAAGAACTGAATATGGCGATGAGGTCACTCGAGTTAGACCTAGAAGAACTTCGTTTAGCTATTTCGAACCGGAAAGCCCAACTCGATAGTTTGCCGGATGATCTAACCATCATTTTTCCAAAATTCGAAAATTGGATTCAAAAAATTCCTGAAGAAAGAAGAACATTAGAACTTAAATTCGCTCTAACATCAGAATTTGATGTATTAAATAAAGCTCTGCCTGGGTGGGATCGGGGGGCAAATCTCAAAATATCAGACGTACTTACCTTCCTCCAATCCGAAGCACTATTGACAAAATCTTTCCTTAAAACAGCTATCCCCATGAAAGAGCCGTTAAGTTCACAAATTTTGGAACATTATAGAAGTATTCTTAATGGTAACGATAAAGTGAACAAATGGATCAAGACGATATTGGAGGGCGAGCCTTTTAGTCGTGTAATTTCCGGTCAATTCATTGAGGATGAAAGAAAAATATTAGAAAATACAGAAAAGCTCTTTCAACAATTCAGAGATTTTAAAGAAAAAGTTTCCAATTCCGTAAAAGAATCCGCTTCAAAGAGCCTGCAACTGGCGAATGTCATTACGGAGTTCGAAAAACGGCAGCTCATTCAAGAAGGGGATGGGTCGTTACGTTTTTCGGGAGAGCAAGCCTGCAATCTCCAGTCCCATTATAATTCTCAAACACAATTTTTCAGAGATCTTGCGGGTGTTGGCCTAATGAACGACGGCGACTTTGACCAATCCATAGCGGACTATGAAACCGCTAAAATTCAGAGAAAATCCCTGCAAGAAAGCTATCAAGGAAAGTGGCTCGACTCCAATTCTGAAACTCTAAAGAACTATAAGAATAGGGTGCAAAATCGCCTGACGGCAGTCGAAGAAGCAATTGTCATTGACCGCCTAACGACGGACGTCTCCGAAATTTTTCACAACGCCTCAAGATACATCGAGGAAGAGATTAATTCTCAAAATTACGTCAACGCCGCGTTTGCCTATATCAACTTAAAGGTCATTACCGCTTTCGCGAAGGAAGTCCCGAATCCTAAGCGTCCAGCCGTTCTTGCAAATACCCTTGAGGATGCTGATCGATTCATGGCCCGCTACGAATCTGTCTTGCGATCCGATCCTGAAAGCGCCGAAATGCTCCAACGCTTTCAAGATACAGTTGGAGATATCGAACCGAAAGTTTGCTCCGCCGAGAACGTTCGGGGGGTTCAGCCGTGAAAATCATTACAACCATAAGCTTGCTGTTTGCTTTATCTTTTACGATCAATATTTCAATCGTAGAAACCATCTATTCGCAGGCCTGCGAACCTGGGGATAAGGATTGCGAACGGAGTAAAGAGAAAAAAGATTCTGAAAACGAAAAGA
>CAZSZT010000404.1:0-2188 GCA_964611175.1 uncultured Bacteriovoracaceae bacterium | reverse complement strand
AAGCGAGGCAATGCGAAGCGTTAAGTGTCGATTCAATCGAGATGGCAGGGATTCAATGATAAACTAAAGGTCACGTCTAGGGGGAGAGATGAAAAAAGGAATTTTTGGATTCATGGTTGGAATCATTTCGGGGCAAGGCTTTGCCGACGATATTCATCTTTCGATTGTTTCGCATCGCTGGCAGGACAAGATCGTTGAAAGTAATTATGTCACGATCCGCCCAGGATCCGTTTATGATATTTCAACTTATTTCGAACAGAATTTCGGCTTTCCAAATCCAAAATTTAATTACCTTTTTCGAGACACAGGATTAGGAGCAGCGGATCCCATCTATCCCGTATTTCAATCGGGTCACCAAGGGGGATGGCATCAACTTTTGCCCGCCATGTTTTCGAAAAAGAACCGACATATCGATCATTATTCACGCCTCCCCACCCCGGAAGGTTGTCTTGTTGAGTCTTCTTATCTCGTTCGACATATTGATGAGTTTCCCAATCTTTATCACCAAGAGCGAGAAGAAGGGTATACGCTTGTCGATATTAGTTTCGATTATTATACAAAACTTAAGCCCGAGGCTCAGTGTGGACGCCATCGATCGCATTTGCCGGATCGGAATTTTGATCCGATTCGAACTATCAAGAAATATGCTAAGAAATTCAAGTCCGCAAAAGATCTGCCACCCGAGATTCTTCAAAAGTATGAATTTAAAATTGGACTCCTTCGGATGATCAGTGAAGAATTCAATTCAAAAAAATGGCCCCGTTTTAAAGACGTTTATACTTTAGAAAATAACTCCCTTTGGTATTACCCCAATGGCTTTGAGCCCGATTACGGAATTCGAGAGTCTAGGCCTCAGTTTGATTTCGCGTATCTCGATAAACCTTCACAGTTCATTATTCCAGCATCTTTTGAAGTTCAGAATCGATTTCCTGTTTCCTATTTTCTTCATGAAGAATTCAATGCCTACGTTGATTTTCTCGATGGCCGCCCCACCCATGACTACGACATTATGACGGAACCTGGTAAAGATGCGCTGCAACTATCAGACGTTACCAATAAACATATTTACTCTCATGGTCTCGAAGTGGTTCCCATTCATAATGTCTATTCTGATGTTTCAAATCCTTCGAACTATAAGCTCGTTTCAATCGTCATTCGACCTTATGAGCCGGAAGAAGATATTCTTTTCACCCAGCCTGAAAAAATCTCACAACTCCGATTCGTTTATCAGTTAGTAGATCCGCACGATTCCAGCAGGCATTACGATCAACTTTTCCTACATCTTATTTACGATGCCGTGGACCGTGAAGCCCCACCCGAAATTCGTCAGATTCAGACATACGAATTTCTTAAGAGAGTTGATGATCTTGCTTATGTGGAAAATTTCGATCACGGCTATTATAATGAACTCCTTTCTAAACTCATCGAGGACTCTACTCAACGGCCTGTTCAAGCCCTTAGCTTTAGTTCCGCTCTTACCGGGATCTGGGTGTTTGGAAGTCTTTCGAGATCTTACAACGAAAAACGAAATCTAGAGGCTGTTCGAATCATTCGAGAAGGGGTCGATGTAGGGTATTATTCGACGGCCTATGATAATAATCTTTTTCGTGAGGCGATGATGCAGGCGAGCGGAGAAAGACGAAAGCGGCTTGAAACCCATCTTAAAGACTTAAGTCCAGAATTCTACCGCGACCCTCGCCGAATGGACCCCCATGCCATGACGTTCAATCGAATGACTTGTGCTCAGTGTCACCAAATGTCTGGTCGGGATGGAATCCATATTTCGTTTAATGACCATTTGGATCGTCGTATTACAACGCCCATTCGTGCCACAGAATATTTATTTCGTGAGATCGATCGACAATTGATGGAAGGGCCGTGATTTTCTTATGAGGTTTAAACTTCTTCCTTTTGAGACACTTCAACCTCTGACAGAGGTTTCTTTAGAAGGCGAAGTTTGTTTAACTCAAGGAACTCTGGATATTCAATACGAATTAAAGGGTCCTCTTCAGAATTTTTCATTCCCTGATTTGTCCACGGAACCTCGACGAAAGGAAGGACTTTGGAAGACCACCTGTTTCGAGGTCTTTATTTCAGCTCCCGATTCCTTTTCGTATCAGGAATGGAATTTTTCACCCTCGGGGGATTGGTGTGTTTTTGAGTTTGAAAACTACCGAGTTTTGAAAAG
>CAZSZT010000403.1:0-2198 GCA_964611175.1 uncultured Bacteriovoracaceae bacterium | reverse complement strand
CGAGAAGGCCTCAAGGATTTCTCCTGGAGGGGAGCCGCTCGGATTTGCAGGGCCCCAAAATTTCATAGCCGAGGATAAGGGACAACGGCGAAGCCGAAAATTCAACTGTCTCTGGTTCGACAATGGGGAGAAGACCTTTGTCTTTGAGGGGTTGCAAACGCTTTGGTTTTGGCCGTGCAGGAACTTCAAGTTCAGGTTTTACCTCTTCCCGAATATGTTCGGATTGAGTTTGTTCATGCCAGGTTCCGTGAGTCTTAAACAAGTCCTCGACATTAACTTCTAAATCAGGTCCGACGGGGACCGGACGAGACGGTAAATTTTGGACTTGTTTTTCCGCTTCTCTAAGAGCTTTGTCATCATAGCTCACTCGAGTTGCCTTTCGTTCCCGTTTCCTCCTCATTTTATGAGGAGTCGGAATAGGCGGAAGTTGGTACGCCTCCTTTTCAGCAGCTTTCTTTTTGAGATATTGCATCAAACTGCTGAGCGCCCAAAAAATCGCAATAATGATATAAAACCAAGTTTCGATTTTATTCATTTTTACTCATTCCTGTTCTTAAACTCCTGGTTTCTCGGGTTTCGTGGAGGATGCGATTCCGGATCTCATTTCCGTATCGGCGACAACATTTTTCATATGGTAATAATCCATCACTCCCAATCGACCAGATTTAAAGGCATCGGCCATGGCTGTGGGAACCAACGCTTCCGCTTCGATCACTTTTGCCTTCATTTCTTGAGCCCGCGCCTTCATTTCTTGTTCCACGGCAACGGCCATCGCTCGCCTGGATTCGGCACGAGCTTGAGCAATATTTTTATCGGCAATCGCTTGGTCGGTTTGAAGTTTCGCACCGATATTTTCACCCACATCGACATCGGCAATATCGATCGACAAAATTTCAAAGGCTGTTCCAGCATCTAAACCCTTTTGAAGAACGGTCTTCGAAATTTTATCCGGGTTTTCAAGAACGTCTTTATGGGTTTGCGAGGAGCCAATGGTGGAAACAATCCCTTCTCCAACGCGGGCAATAATGGTTTCTTCACCGGCACCGCCAACGAGTTTATCGATATTGGCGCGTACCGTGACCCGGGTCAAAGCTTTCAGCTGAATACCGTCTTTCGCGACGGCCGCCACAAGCGGTGTCGTAATAACTTTAGGATTAACGGTCATCTTGACTGCTTCCAAAACATCCCTACCAGCAAGGTCAATGGCGCAGGCTCGCTGAAAAGTTAAATTAATATTGGCTTTATCCGCCGAGATCAACGCCTGGACAACCCTTGCCACATTTCCACGAGCAAGATAATGGGTTTCAAGTTGGTTCGTGGTTAGCGGGATTCCTGCTTTAATGGCAGCGACCCGCGAATAGACGATCACTTTCGGGTCAACTCCCCGAAGGCGCATTCCGATCAACGCGAGAATCCCGACCGGTGCACCAGAAAGTAAGGCCTGAATAAACAAACCTACCGGAACAACCCATAAGAAAACAAAAGCTGCTATAAAAAAGAGAACAATAATAAACCAACTTATTTGCATGATGACCTCACTTACGTTTTTTGTACGACGAGAACTCGGGTTCCTTCAACCTGAATAATCTCGATACGTTGATCTTTCTCAATGAATTCGCCGTTTGTCACGACATCGATTTGCTTCTCTTTGCCGTTTAAAATAAAAATCGCCTTGCCCGACGGTCGAAGAGCCGTCAACGAATTCCCCGAAAGTCCTGGGTGAATCCCTTCCTTCGTATTTTCGGCATTTTCAAGGGTGCTGCTTAAGATGAGCCATTTCGAGGCCCCCGTTTTAAAAAATAAAATAAAACTAAGGACCATGATCAGACCTGAACCGGCAAAGATGCCGAGGGCCGCCAAACCTCCATAATGTCGACTCGCTAAATAGGTGGAAAGGAGTAAGAGAAGGAAGCCAATAACTCCAACAATACCGCCCGGCAAAAGAAAGATTTCTAAAAAAACCAATATGACGGCAATGATGGCTAATCCAAATATCCAAGACGTCATGATTTTTTTCGTTCCACAACCACCCTTAAATCCATCACGGCAACAACTTCAATGGGCGTATCCTTTTCAATAAATTCTCCTTGGGTCGTCACCTCAACCGTCTTTTCTCCAATTCGGGCTTTTCCCGCGGGGCGAAGGTAGGTAAGTGTCACTCCCTCTCGACCAAGAAAATGCTGGAGACTCTCGGGCGC